>CAVXOO010000001.1:0-9960 GCA_963762945.1 uncultured Acidobacteriaceae bacterium
CTTTTGCCGTTTACTGGTTTCGTTACGTATTGCTCTGCATCAGGCTCTGCGACACCTGCTCTTTGGCCGCGACCGCCTGCTTAAATACCGCACTCGCCAGCGGCGCCGGAGTGCCAGCGCTCGCAGCGGAAGTTGGCGCTGTGCCCGCTTGAAGCGCCTGCGAAGTTGTCAGAATCACTGCAGTGCGAACGCCATCGACGGTTTGCGGTACCGAGACGATCATGCCCTGGTCCACATAGAAGATCACGGCCGCCTCTCCGTCACGATCGCTGCTCTTGCCTGTCGCCACTCCCAGGACACCTAGAGAAGGATTGATCAACATTCGTGCTCGCGTTGCGGCCTGCTGCGCCAGTTCAAGTTGTGCAGGGCTGAGCGTTCCCGCCTGTGCCGTCGCCGTAGACGCGCCGTAGTTCAGGCAACTGACGGGATGGTCCGTTGTACCCACGAATGTGTAGCTGGTTCCCTCTTGCTGGCCCAGCTCGGTCAGCACGGTTGGCGCAGGATTGGCCACGCCTTCGCTCACGCCGGTATTCGTCACACCGCCGGCAAAGAACAATCCCACCGGCTCGGCGTTACTTGCGTCAACCACCAGCGCACCCGAGTCACCCGCATCGCTGAACTCGTTGCCTTCGATTGCAATCTGATTCGTAAAGGTCTTGCTCAGGTACGGAACTGTCTCGGCACAGTTTTTGAAATAGTCCACCTCGACGTCGAGATTAAGCGCCGAAATGCTCGCGCAGGTAAGCCCTGTCGTACGCCCGCTCTTGGCCACAACCAGATTCAGCGATCCCATCTCGCCTTTGCCGCCCGTTGAACGAGATGCCGGGAGGCGCCGATGCCAGCGTTCCGTTGGCCCCGAGGGTCCCAAGTTCCAGAATCTCACCGTTCGCGTTCACGGCGTTCGAATCCACCTGGGCGATTGCCGCATCGACATTCGTCGAGCTGAAACTCAGCGGCAGCCACGCGGTCAAAATTCCTACCGGGATGGTTCCTGAGCCCTCGCCATTGGGCGTGCAATTGTTGTCGATAAGTCCCGGCTGCACAATCATCTCGCCCACGCTCGCCTGATCGCTGCGCGCCAACACGTGATTACAGCTCAACAGGTATTGCGTGCCGCTGCTGTTCTGTATCAAGGAGCCCAGCGTTCCCCCGCAGCAATCCACCACCTGGTTGCCCTTGGCGTCGTAATCGTTGTTGTTGCCGCCGGAGCTGCCCAGCAATACGGGCGTCGCCAACTCCTTTTCGTGCTCAACTGGATTACTTGAGATCCCCTGAGTGTTCAACAACACTTCCGTCGCTTCTTTCGCGCCTGAACCTGCGACGGTGGCGACAACATACGTGGATCCCGTCGTTGTCACGGAAGCTGGCGCCGTATACCGCACCGTGCAATACGTGAATGCGCTGCCGCTGCGCGTGCAGCTTGTGCTGCCTAGTGACCCTTGCCCGCCACCCGATCCCGTTGAGGTGCCCGCAAGCGCGTAGTTCACGCCCATTGACCCGCCGGCTTCGGCGATATAAGCCGTGATGATCACGGTCTCTCCCGCGCCGAGAGCTACATTTTCCGGAGTCAACGGCTGCAGAAAGCCCGGCCTAACAGTCAGCTTTGTGCTGACCTGGGTTGAACGGGCTATCCGCCAGCGAGGCGGTCACTGTCACCTGCATACTGTCTGTTGTCAGGTAGCTTGGCGGTGTGTATTGCCCGTTCGCATCGATCGTGCCCGGACCCGAGCTTGGATCACCGCCCGAGACCGACCATTTCACGCCGGCCGCGCCGTCGCCCACAATGGCAGAAAACCGCTCCACAACCACGCCCGATGCACTGGCGGCGTTGCACCCCGTACAGTTGGTGTCGATGATTGCCGTACCGGGAGAGACGCTAAGGTTCCCGCTCGAAGAAACGCCCATTACCGCGCCGCCGCAACCCGCCAGAGCAAAAAACACCGGTAACGAAACCGCTATCAAAATGCGCGCCATCGGACCGCGTGGCGAGGACGCTCCGCCTGGCCGATCTGTACAATCTAAGACGCGTTTTCCTCGCTTCGTCACGACTTCCGTTCTCGGGCGCAACCCCCCCGACGCCTTTCCGGCGACACTGCCACGTCGCGCCCAAGGACATACCCCAAGCGCAACGCCACTCCTCATGTATACGCCGACGAAGATCGACCCGCAAAGCCGTCCTTCACGCTTTATTTGGCCAAAATCCTGAAAACAAACACTTCCCGAGAAGGTCTTCGGCCTGCCAACTCGCCCCTGCGCCCCGCCCGGTTGTAGCATCGATACGTGCCAGCTCTCGACACTCCAGTGAATTTTGTGCGCGGCGTCGGCCCGCGCGTGGCGGAGATGCTCGCCGGGAAGTCCATCCAGACCGCCGAAGATCTGCTCTATCACCTCCCCTTCCGCTACGAGGACCGGCAAAACCCGCGCAGCCTCGACGAGTTGAAGCCCGGAGAAGTGGCCAGCGTCATCGGCGAAGTCCGAGGCGCAGCGCTGATGCGAACTCGCCGTGCGCCGCTCTTCGAAGTAACTGTCGGGCAGGGCCGCTTTGCACTCAAGTGCATCTGGTTCAACGCACCTTACCTCGACGGCAAATTCCAGGCCGGACAAACCGTCGCGGTCTACGGCAAAGTCGAGGCGTCGTGCTCCAGCAGCAACTTCAAAATGATTCAGCCGCAGTTCGAGATTCTGCCCGACGCAAGCGCCGACGCGGAGACCCGGCTCCTCGAGGTTGGCCGCATCACCCCCGTCTACGAATCGCTCGGCGGCAGCCGTCTGGCCTCGCGCTGGCAGCGCAAAACTGTCTTCAATCTCCTCGAAAGCCTGCGCGGCACGGTGCCCGAGTGCCTGCCTGAGTCCATGCTGAATCGCCTCGCCCTCCCCAGCCGCGAAACCGCACTCCGCGAAGTCCACTTTCCTGCCGAAGGCACGCCGCTTCCCGAGTTGCAGAGCTTCTCGACTCCGGCGCATCGTCGTCTTATCTTCGAGGAGCTGTTCTTCCTCGAACTGGGCCTCGAACTCAAGCGCCGCCGCATGAAGGAGCGCCACGGCATCGCTTTTGCCACCAACGAAAAGGTGCGCGAGGCCATCCGCGAGGTGCTTCCCTTCCATCCCACCGCGGCGCAAAAACGCGCCCTCGGCGAGATCGTCTCCGACATGCGCGAGCCCAGCCCCATGCGCCGCCTGCTCCAGGGCGACGTGGGTTCGGGCAAAACCATCGTAGCTTTTCAGGCCATGCTCGTCGCCATGGAAAACGGCTACCAGGCCGCGTTGATGGCGCCCACTGAGATTTTGGCTACGCAACATTTTCTGGCCGCCCGCAAGCTGCTCGAAAAGTCCTCGCGCAAGCCGCGCATTGTGCTCCTCACCGGCTCACTCGACGACGAGCGCAAACGCCATAACCGCGGACTCATCAATCGCGGCGAAGCCAACCTCATCATCGGAACTCACGCCCTTATCGAAGAAAAAGTAGAGTTCGACCGCCTGGGCCTGGTCGTGGTCGATGAGCAGCATCGCTTCGGGGTCCTGCAGCGCTTCAAACTGATGAAGAAACCCAACCAGCCCGAGCCCGACGTGCTGGTGATGACGGCCACGCCCATTCCGCGCACGCTCGCTCTCTCGCTCTACGGCGATCTCGATCTGAGCGTTCTCGACGAGCTTCCGCCGGGCCGCATGCCCATTGTCACGCGCCGCGTCCCCAATGAGCGCGCCAAGGAGGTCTGGGAGTTCGTGCGCAAACAGGTAGCGCAGGGCCGCCAGGCTTACATCGTCTATCCCGTGATCGAAGGCACGAAGGACGATCAGCCTGAATTAGATTTTTCTCACGACGAGCCAGAAGCTGGAGTCCAGCCACCCTCGCCTATCCGAAAATCTCCTCCAAAAGCCAAAACAGCAGAGCTGCTGTTTGCGAAGGCGGCGCAGGAGGCTAGTCCCAACGCCCGCTCGGGCCTGCGTTCCGCCGTCGAGATGCATGAGAAACTGCGCACCGGGCCTCTCGCCGGGCTCCGCGTCGGCTTGCTGCATGGCCGCCTGGACGCCGACGAAAAAGAAGTCATCATGCGCCGTTTCCAACGCGGCGAGATTGACGTCCTCGTCTCCACCACGGTGATTGAGGTGGGCGTCAACGTGACGAACGCCACCGTCATGGTGGTCGAACACGCGGAGCGCTTCGGGCTGGCGCAGTTGCATCAATTGCGCGGCCGCGTGGGCCGAGGCGCGGCCAAAAGCTATTGCATTCTCATGACCGGCGAACGCATCTCCGAGCTCGGCGAAGAGCGGCTCAATGCCATGGTGCGTACCCAGGACGGATTCGAGTTGGCCGAGCTCGATCTCGCGCAGCGCGGACCGGGCGAGTTCTTCGGCACCCGGCAAGCCGGCCTGCCAGACTTTCGCGTGGCCAATCTCCTCCGCGATCGCCAGTCGCTGGAACTCGCCAAGCAAGAGGCCGCGCGCTTTGCAATCGATCCGGGTCCCGACGTGACCCCGGAAGAGCGCGCTCACGTTCGCGTTCAATTGAAACAGTCGTGGCAACGGCGCTACGGCCTGGTTGAAGCGGGTTGAACGCGCGTGCTGAGAAGTTGAGCGGACGAGTGCGACTTGGCAAGCCGCGAATCGACCCGATGGGGAGCGCGATTGCAAAGCGGCACGAGCGAACCCTGCGCTCTACCGTGCTGGGCATCTACCACTTGCCGTTAGACCCGCTTGCGTGCTTCCTGTTGAATCTGACCGGTCCAGAGAAGGAATTTCAGAAGTTCGCCGCGCATCGACCAGAGGAATGCGAAGACGCTTTGTGCGGTAAGCAATTCGGCGCGCATACCCGAGTAAGTTTCGATGCGCCAGCGCAGATAGGGACTGCGCCATGGCCGAAGCCGGTGGCCGCGCGTCGCATTCCAAAGAAAACGCAAGGATGCAAACAAGGAGAGCACTCTAGCCCTCAGTATAAAGAATGCGGCGCAATCCGCGCTACGCCGGCAACTTGCTGAAGAGGTCGTTTGACGTCGATTGAAGCTGGGCAATCACGTTTTCCAGAGCCGTCTCCTGTGTCTCTGCCAATGAGAGTTGCGTCGATACCGTGGGAATATCTGCCTGCATGAGGTTGGTTTGCGCCGTCGTCAGCTGGGTCTGTGCGTTGGTCGCCGCGCCCGACGCCGCAGTAATCTGCGTAATCGAGTCATCGACGATCACGCGCTGCTGGGAAACGAAATTTAGAGATGTCCCCAAAGCCTCTGTGTCGCTGATCGCCTGCGCGGTATTGACAGTACCGGAGGAATAGTCGGCAATCAGCGCGTTGAGCGCCCCAAAGACGCTATTTGCACCGCTGCCCATGAAGATCTGGCTCCCCGGTACATTGAGCTGAATCTTCTGCCCGTTGGGCAGCTCCAAATAATTGACGTCCTGGTCGCCGTGGTAATTCGTCGTGGCCGGCGATGTGAGGGTCGATGTCGAGAACGGCGACGTGCCCGTCTGCCCGCCTGCGAAGATATATTGGCCCTGATAGCTGGTATTGGCCAGCGATTGCACCTCGTCGAGAATTCCGGAGATCTGATTTCCAATAGATTGCACGTCGCTCGAGTTCATGGTGCCGTTGTTCGCGCTTGTAGCCAAGGACACAGCTTGCGTCAACTCGCTAACGACGCTGCCCAAGGCGGAATCGGCGACCTGCAACTGCGAAGTGACCGACCCCGCGCTCTGGGTGAACGAATCATCCTGCTGAATCTGGTTCAGCAGCAGCACATTCTCTCCCGCGCCCACCGGATTCTCGCCCAGCGACGTAATGCTTACACCGCTCGACAGCTCAGAGCTCAATTGCTGCTGGTTGGCCTGGGTCTGATCGAGCGAACCGACCAAAGTCGTGATGTATCGAGGATCAACCTGCATTTCACAAGCTCCTAGCTGTTCTTACGACACCGCTGTCTGATCGCCCAAGTTCAGCGCCGAGGCCATGATGCTGTTGAGCATCGTGAAGACCTGCGAAGCCGCCTGATAGCTGCGCTCAAATGTTGACATCGCCGCCGCTTCATCGTTCAAATTCACGCTCGACAACGCATCGTTCTGCGTCTGCAACTGGGTCACCGAAGCGCTTTGCGCGGTATTCTCTGTCTGCACTTCGGAGACTGTCGCGCCCAGCGTGGAAACAAAGTTCGAGTAGTAATTGATGGGCGTCTGCTGACCAGCAAACCCATTTTGGCTTTGTCCCAATTGCCCGGAAACCGCTGCGGACTGATTGATGATCGATGTGCCGTTGGCCGCGAGCAGATTCCAGCCTATGCTCAGGTTCGCGGCTCCGTCGGCAAGCCCGGTAAAACCAAGCGAAATCGAAGAGACGTCGCCTGGCGCGGTTCCCACTGTCTCCGGAGCGCCCGCGCCTGTCGGCTGTATCTGAGTCAGATTGCCCGTGACCGGATCGAAAGTCATCGTTCCCGTTACCGGCGTCGACACTCCGGAGGTAAAGGCCGCTGCAGGAAGGGCGACAGAGTAGTCCCAGACGTTGGCGCCCTCCTGGGTATAGGTCACCGTGGCCGGGTAACTTTTGCCGAGCGTGTCGTAGACCTGCACGTTTCCCGTCGTAGTACCGTTCACCGGAGTGGCGGAATCCAAGTTTTCCGTGAGGCTGACGCTCGTCGTCGGTCCTCCGAGAGTCTCGTTGCCGAGGTTCGCCATGGCCACGGCATTGGAATTGTCACCAGTGCCGTCCCCAGCACCGGCGGCAGCAATCTGGCTGGGATCGGCCATCACCACGGTCATGCTGGCCGCGCTACCGGCAACCGCCGCGGGCTGGCTGAAGATGTTGAGGGGAGTGGCTGCGGTTCCCGTCACGCCAGCCGCATCCGTGCCTGAGTTGTTCTGCGCGTTGACCGAAGTCGAAATGCTGTACGCCAGTTGATCGAGCGCACTGATCGCGTTGGGAATATCCACGTCGCGCGCCGTCAGGTACCCGCCCAACTGCCCGCCTCCCGCCGCAAGATCGGAAGTGATGTCGGTCCCGCCAGAAAAGAAGTCCGTGACGCCGTTCACGGTCCCCGTAGACAGCTGGAAGGTCTGGCCTTCGTCAACCAGCACCTGGCCCGAGGTGGTCGTGATCGAAAGACCGTTGTCCTCTGTTTTGACTTGATTGATGCCGATCAACTTCGAGAGCGAACTGATATCGGTCTGCCGCTGATCTTCGAGGGTCCCCGCATCGGCGTTGGGCGAAGCGGATTGAATCTGCTGATTGAGCTGGGCGATGGCGCTGGTCAGCGCATTCACCTGGCTCGCGATGCCTAACGTATCTTGATCCAGAGAAGCCCTTTGCGTGTTCAAACTATTGGCGGCGCCCGAGATATCGCCGGCCAGCGTGGACGCCGAGGAGAGCACCTGTTCGCGCCGCGCATTGTCCGTGGGATCGCTCTCCAGCGAGGAAAAGGAGTCGAAGAAACTCGTAATGTCGCTGCCAATATCTCCAGCCGTCGAAGTCGAAGAGGCGCCAGAATCGGGCGTGAAGAGCGCCTGGATGCTGTCGAGCGCCGTAAGCCGCGCGCCCGAAGCCGACGAGAGTTGCTGCTGCTGATCGAGCCGCGCCTGCAACACGAGGTTACGCTGCGACGTGGCGCCGGTCTCCGTGACGCCCTGGCCGACCTGAATCCCGGCCACGTAAATGGGCGCATTCTCCTTCCAGTCGGGGGTCTCCTCGGTATAGCCGACGGTATTCGCGTTGGCCACATTGTTGGCCACAACGTTCAGAGCCGCCTGGTTCGAATCCAGAGCTTCTGAGATGATGCTTAGGGCGGCGTTAATTGTCCCCATGCCGCTCCTCCTCACCCGTGCCCCCGCGCGCCTGCCGCTCGGTGTACTCCACGCGCCCCGCTCGCAGCTCGCGCAGACGGCTCATAACGCTCAAGTTGCCGCGCGTCACTTCAAGGACCCGGGCGAAGACCGCCATATCGGACTCAGCCTCGTGCGCCTGTTGCGCCAGGAGCTTGCGTACTCTTGCATCTTCCGGGTTGAGCGTCCGGGTAAGCGCCTGGCATGAGAGGGCAAGCTCTTCGAGACGCGGCGCGTCAAGACGTGCCAGCGCCTGCGATGCTTCCACTACGAGCTCTTTCAGCCCCGGATTCGCCAGACGCGCGTCAGTATCCTGCATGGGCAGCTTTCTTGATCCCCTTACTGCTGGCTGGCAGCCAACCCACCGGCCAACATGGAGTCGATAACCTTGGAGGCCACCGCCGAGGCCGGCACGTTATAGGTTCCGGCGGCCAGAGCCGCCTGCACCGCAGCCACTTTGTCCGAGCGAACACCGTCGTCAGAGGCCGTTTGCGAGACCTCATTGGCTGCGCTCGAGAAGGTCGCCCGGTCGCTATCGAAGCTGCTCCCCGCCGGCGCAGTGTTGCCTTTTCCCTGGGACGGCGATGGAGCCGAGGGATTGACTCCCAAAAGCGACCTCAATCCGTCCATGCTGCTGCGAATATCCATGTATGTGACTCCTTGCTGGGCCTATCGTCAGAACCTGTTAATCACTCTAGTCATTGAAGGGCTCTCATACCGTCCTTTTGGTGCAGATTTTTAGTTACTTTCCCGCTTCCGTTCTGGTTACCTGTATGGGAAAGTTCTTGGATGATCTGGTTGGCAATACCAAAACCGCCGCGCTCGCTCAGCCCCTGGCCCAGGGTCTCCGAGGCAAACTCGCCCAGCGCTCCGCCCGATCCCGCGCCTGAATCGGTATCGTCGTCGGCGCCTGTCAACCCGTCACCATTTGTCATGGGCTTCAACAGTTCCTTCATGATCTGTCCTTCAAACTCGTGCGCCGCGCGCACCAGCTGCGGTGAAGGCCCGCCTTCCGCCCGTACTGTGCGCGTTACGCCGCTAATCCCCACTAGATGCACGCCTGCTTCCCTTCCCGACATATTGCTTCATGCCCCGTATGCCCTTGCCGGATGCCCCGTTCAGGTTCCCGGCAACTCGCCTTACGTCCGTTCTGCCATTCCGTTCTCAGAGCACCACGAGATCCGCCTCGAGCGCGCCAGCTTCCTTCATAGCCTGCAGGATCGAGATCACGTCGCGCGCACCCGCCCCGGTACGTTGCAATTGCTGGACCAAATCCTCGACCGTGGCGCCTTCCTTGAGGTTGATCTCGTTGACAGGCTTGTCTTGTGCCTGCAACGTGGTCTGCTGCACGACCTCGGTGGTGCCCGAAGACAGCGCGTTGGGCTGCGAGACCTCGACCTGGGAGATCACATTAACACTCAATCCGCCGTGCAGAATTGAAACCGGCTGCAACCGCACCCTGCCGCCTATCACCACGGTTCCCGTGCGCTCGTTCACCACCACGCGGGCCCGCGGATAGACGTCGATCTCCACCTGCTCCACTTTGTCGAGCAGCGATGCCGGGTCTTCCTTGGGATCGATTGCAACTTCCACGCGCCGGCTATCGACGGCATGGGCTCGCGGCGAGCCCAGCGCGCGATCGATGGCCGCCGCCATACCTTCGGCGGTATGAAAATCCGCGTCATTGAGAATAATGCTCACGGTGTGCAAATCGGCGAGATCGAAAGCAACCGTGCGCTCGACCAGGGCACCGCCCGGGATGCGCGCCGTGGTGGGGTGATTCACTTGCTTGGCGTTGCCGCCGCCTGTAGCTGTATATCCCCCCAGCACCAGCGCTCCCTGCGCTTCGGCGTAGATCTGGCCATCGACTCCGTAGAGCGGCGTCATCAACAGGATGCCGCCCTCAAGCGAACGCGCATCGCCAGCCGATGAGGCTGTGATATCCAATTTGTAGCCTGGCTGGCTGAAAGGGGGCAGCGTGGCCACGACAAAGACCGCAGCCATATTCTTCACCTGCATGTTGCTGGCGCTTTGCGAACCGGTTTGCGGAACGGTGATGCCCATGCGTTGTAACGCAGAGACCAGAGTCTGCGAGGGAAAGACGGTCTGCGAGCTGTCGCCCGTGCCTTTCAGCCCAACCACCAATCCGTAGCCCACCAACTGGTT
>CAVXOO010000002.1:0-4027 GCA_963762945.1 uncultured Acidobacteriaceae bacterium
TAGAATCTCTCGATCTACGCCAAGCTCTACGGCGTGCCGCGCGAGCAGCGTAAGATCAGCATCGCCGAGGTGCTGGAAGCCGTCAACCTGACCAAATGGCGCGATGCGCAGACCAAGACGCTTTCTGGCGGCATGAGGCGGCGTCTGGAGATCGCGCGCGGCCTGGTGCACAATCCGCGCATCTTCTTTCTCGATGAGCCCACCACCGGCCTCGATCCCGTCTCGCGCATCGCTGTCTGGGAGATGCTGAACAAGCTCAAGGCCACGCGCAACCTCACCATGCTCATCACCACGCACTATATGGATGAGGCCGACAAGCTCTGCGACCGCATTGCGATTGTCGATCACGGCACGCTGGTGGCGATGGGCACGCCTGTCGAACTCAAGAACAGCGTGGCCGGCGCCAATGTTGTCGAAGTGCATTTCGACCGCGACGATGAGGCGTGGCCGGGGCGCCTGAAGGCCATGGAAGGCGTGACCAGCGTGCAGCCCGAAGGCGCGGGATTCTATCGCGTCATCACCAAATCGGGATCGAAGACTACCATGCAGATCGTGGAACTGGCCTCGCGCCTGGGCGAAACGCTCACCTCGCTGAGCGTGCAAAACACCACGCTCGACGACGTATTTATTCACTACACCGGGCGACAACTGCGCGACGAGCAGGTAAAGGCAGTATTCGCGATGCCGCCCAGGCCGGGAGAGCGCCCATGAACCGCATGTTTGCCATCATCGAACGCGAGATGCGCAAGTTTTTCCGCTCGCCCACGCTGATGATCATGTCGCTGATGATGCCGATACTGCAGTTGGTCATTATCGGAAACGCGTTTGGGGGCAAGATCGTGGGCACGCATGTGGCCGTGGTGGATTACGATCACGGGCCGCAGGCGGTGAAGGTTCGCGAAGCCTTCGACGCCGTCGCCGCAAACATTAAGACCTTCTCTACCATCGAATATACGAACGAGGTGCAGGCGCGCGAAGACGTGCGCACCGGCAAGATCGACGCCGCGGTCATCATCCCCGCGCAATATTCGCGACGGGTTTACGCCCAGGATGCGCCGAAGCTTGGAATCGTGGTCAACAACTCCGATCTGTTCACTTCCGCGACTCTCGAAAGCGAAATGCAGTCGCTGGTCGATGCCATGAACGCGCCGCAGGTCCAGGACCGCTTGAGCAAGTCCATCGCACTCGAAGTCGTCGAGCTCTACCCTTACGTCAATTATCTGAAGTATCTTTTGCCGATGACGGTGGCGCTCGCCATGTATATCTCGGTGATGATTGGTGGCGGGATGTTATACATCGACGACAAGGCGCGCGGCGTGCACGAAGGCTACCTGGTGACGCCGATTACGAAACTGGAACTGGTCTTCGGGCTGAATGTCGCCGGCGCCATTAAAGCCACGCTCAGCGGAATTTCTATCGTGGTCATCGGGTCGCTCATCGCTGGCCTGGGCGTTGTCTTTCATCCCGTGATCATGATGCAGGTGCTATGCCTTATTGTTGCCGGCTCGATCGCCTTCAACGGCATGATGTTTCTGCTGATGGTGCGCATCGACGATCCGCTGGTGCCGCGCGCAATGTTCGGCATTCTCAATGTTCTCCTGTTATATCCCTCAGGCGCCATGTATCCCATAGCGTCGTTCCCCAAGTGGATGCAGGCCTTGTCCGTGGTCGATCCCTTCACCTACGTCATTCACGGCTTCAAGTCCGTGCTGCTCAAAGATGGTGGCTGGGTTGCTATCAAGGGTGACCTTCTGTTTCTCACGGTCTTCGGCATCGCCACGCTGCTGATCGCTACGCCGCTGTTCAAGCGCACGCTGTAGAGCAGGGAACAAGGGACCGAGGGAACAAGGGAACAGAAAGCGACCGCGCCGACGCGCCTCTGCGAACTGCGAGCTGTGAACTACGAACTGTGAACTGACCCCTGCCCGCCGAGCACCTGCTCGTAGAACCGCACGTATTGCGGAACCACGAGGTTGGCGCAGAAGCGTTTTTGCGCCGTCTTGCGCGCGGCTTCGCGCATGGCGTTGAGCCGCGGCGGATCTTTTAACAAGCCCAGTGCGCCGGCGGCCATCGCATCCACTTCGCCCACCGCGTAGAGGAGTCCTGTGACGCCGTCGTCGATCAACTCCGGTACGCCGCCCACGCACGTGGCGATGGTGGGAACCTTGCAGGCCATAGCTTCGAGCGCCGCGAGGCCAAAGGACTCCAACTCGCTCGGCATCAGAAACAGATCGGCCAGCGCCAGCAATTCGTTCACGCGATCCTGCTTGCCGAGGAAGTGCACGCGGCTATGAATGCCGAGGTCGTGCGCCAGTCGCTCGGCTGAAGAACGGTCCGGCCCGTCGCCGACAAGAACCAACTGCGCCGGCAGCTCGCGCGCCACAAGCGCAAAGACCTTCACCACATCGGTCACGCGCTTCACCGGCCTGAAGTTCGACAGATGCATCAGGATGGCCTCGTCGGGCGCGGCAAAATGTCTCCTCACGCACTCCCGCTCCTTTTGAGTTTCATCTTTTAGCGGCGTATACAGATCGCAGTTCACGAAGTTGGTGATGGTTTCAATCGGCCGCGTGACGTTGAAGTCGACGATGGTTTTTTCGCGCAGGTAGTTGGAGATGGCGGTCACGCCGTCGCTCTCCTGGATGGCGAAACGCGTAATGGGCAGATAGCTGCGGTCGAGGCCGACGAGCGTGATGTCGGTGCCGTGCAGCGTGGTGACAAAGGGAAGATGGCGGCCGCGCGCGGCCAGCATCTGCCGCGCCAGCAGCGCCGACACCGAATGAGGGATTGCATAGTGCACGTGCAACAGGTCGAGCGCGTAGTATTCGGCTACTTCGGCCATGCGCGAGGCCAGCGCCAGATCGTAGGGCGGAAACTCGAAGAGCGGATAGTTTGAGACCGGAACCTCGTGATAGAAGATGCCGTCGTCGCGGCCGTTTAGCCGGAAGGGCTGCGAGTAAGAGATGAAGTGAATCTCGTGGCCGAGCGCGGCCAGCTCGATGCCCAGCTCCGTAGCCACAACGCCGGAGCCTCCGTAAGTGGGATAACACGTGATGCCAATGCGCATGGTCTCATCTTAAATCTCGACCGTTATCTCTGAGCAATGCCTGGCGCGACTACCCAAAGAGGTCCGGTGCCATCTCGCGCAGCGTGGCCCGGATTCGCTCCTGGCTGCGGCCCGTTGTGATCGTTATTTTCTGGAATTTTGGTACACTCCCTCCATGCGAGTTCTGGCACTATCTCTGATTGCAATAGCAGTTTCGATGACGGCCCTGCACGCTCAGCAGGCGAGCGGGTCGATCGATCTTCCCGCAGGCGTCCGCATTGTGCTGCAGGCAGAGGGCGACGGAGTTCAGATTTACATGTGTACCGCCGGGAATGACAGACCGCGCTGGGTTCTGAAGGCTCCGGATGCGAAGTTGATGGACGCTGCTGGAAAGATCATCGGAAGCCATTTCGCGGGACCGATCTGGAGGCTGGAGGATGGGAGTCAGGTTCAAGGGGAACTGATTGCGAGCCAGCCGGCCCTCATCAAGCGCGTCGGCAGGACCTACAAGCACTACCTCACGGACCTCGGGCGCCGGGCCGTGATCGGAGGCCTCAAGGTCATCCAGATGGCTTTGGTTCCGGCGTTGGCGACAGCACCTGCGTTCGGCTGAATTCCTGCCAGAAAAGAACAAGACATTGAGACTTAGGAACTAAATGGTTTCCAGGGCCTGTTCCAGATCGTCGATCAGGTCCTGGGCGTCCTCCAGGCCCACCGACATGCGGATCATGTTGTCGGTGATGCCTGCGTGGGCCTTTTCCTCGGGGGTCATGTCGGAGTGGGTCATGGAGGAGGGGTGCTATCTGGCCGTGGTGGAGGGATCCTGGAACACCATGTGGTACGTCCCCCCGGCGTCCGCCCCCGTCACCGGCGTCACGAAGGCCGGCTGCGAAGGGTCGGTCACGTCCAGGAGCTGGAGGCCGGCGCTGGGAAAGCCCGACACCTGAGCAATACGCGACCTACGAAGTAACGGCAACAGGA
>CAVXOO010000003.1:0-3798 GCA_963762945.1 uncultured Acidobacteriaceae bacterium
TGACGGGTAAACGCGGGTCGCTCGGCCGAGCTAGCGGATTCTCATTCCAAATATCTTCAAGTCCTCGCGGAGCCTAATCGCGCCAGAAAGGGCCCGCGGGTGGCAATTCTTGATACGGATACCTCTTCCGCAGAAACACTGCATATTTCCGTTTAAATGAGCCCTTTGTTTGAGCGCCTTCCTTATTCTTATCCAAACAAGCGAATTGCCTCTTAGGAGCCTGAGACATTTCTCCGCGCTTTCGCGGGCCGAGCACGAAGGATACGATTCGATGATCCCCATGGTACCGTGCTCGCATTCCGCCCATGGCCATCTTTGATTTCGCGTGTAGAACGCCTGCCCATACAGGAACGGTATGACGAGCCTTTCGAGAAAAGCCCTGAAATCAAATTTGGGGCGCAAGAACTCGTCCTCATCGAAGGGGCTGCAGAGACAAGCGCTTCCATCAGATTGGTCAAAGTGACGGTCCTTCGCCGTCTCAACGCCCTCAATGTGGACCGCGGGCAATTCGGAATTCAGAATGCGATCTCTTTTTTGGATCGTTATGTCGAACTGCCCCGAGATAACAGAACTGCTGCTCTCGTGGGCCACGGGGCGGTCGAGAATGAAGAAGCGGTTGATCTCAGGGCTATAGTCGGCTACGAATGATATGGTCCCCGATACGCAATGATCGCTTGGGCGTAACCCCGGATGAACCCCTGCCAGCCACTCTCTATCGTCTTCGGTTAGCATTGCTTGGGCACCAAGGGGCCTTGGGTGCAAATCCAGCAGAGGCCGATGCAAGCGGGATTGTAAAGGCCTTGGCGGTCTTTGATGTTCCGAGCCCGATCTCGGCGATTTTGTTGTCGCCATACTTTGCCCGAATGCCCACGGCTTCCTCAATCCAATCGCCAAAGTGTTTCCGTCCGTCGTCGACCACCCAGTCATAAGTTCTGCAGACCAGGGAGAGCCGGGTCCCGTCAGGCAATTGAAAAACGTCAAAGGGATTTCGGCCCTTGTCGTCGGCGTTTCCGCTCTCGTCCCTCACGTTGTGAATCCAGATCCCGACGACACCGTTCCCTCTGTTCCAGCTCTTGAGGATCTCGTGCTTGACCCACGGGCGCGAAGCCGTCTCCGTTCCGATAAGGACAGCGGTGGCTGTGGTGCCCTTGAGTTGCTCGTTGATCCACTGCTCGATCGCCTCATCTCCGCCGCGTTGAATCTTTTCCCATTCTACGGAGTCGATGAAGCCAAGAGCATCCTCATCGGAGACGACGTTGCAGTTTCGAACCTGGCCTACTCGCCAGACGTCGCGCTCATAATGGAAACTAAAAAACACCTTTCTAGCCATTGGTTCTCCTTACAAGAAGCGATTGAGGGCGAGCTGAACCGCCAGGAGCCCGCCATAGAAAACCACGAGTGTCGGCGACAAGGCCGACGCGGCCCAGTCCGACATCCTCCCGAACTTTCGGGGATTCATTGAGAAATCGATGTTTGAGTTCGGTAAGACGCGGGCGTGGTCGTAAAGGCGTACGAATCTACGTTCCTGGAAGAGGTAGTAGCTGTCCAATAGCCAAAAAACGGCCAAGAGCGCGATTGAAATGTGGACGTAACGCCGACCAAGCTCCTTGAACGAAAGTGCCAGCAAGCCGCCGGAAACCGTAACAGACCAGCCCTTGAGCAGGAATGAATTCCCCGCCATTCGATTGATCGCGGCCTGAATGAATTCGAGATGTTTGATTTTGGCGTCCACTGAGAACACTTCCAAACCGGATTTGGCCCATAAGCGAAAGTGTACCACAGTATGATGTGGTCGCGAGGGGCGATATGGTATATGTTGTGACTATTGTTCAACCATAAAAACCAAAAATACAGCCATAATTCCAGATGAAATAGGGATAAAAACCTAGAATGAAAGGAATTGATGGTCCCCAAAAAGGATTTTTGAAGGGAGGAACCTACTTTGATACGTCAAGCGTCATTACTCAATCGCATCAAGAAACTGTATTGCCGATATTACCGTAGATTTTTTAAGTCCTTCCGGACGTTATGCGAGTGTTCTCAGACTCTAGCCGACACAACCCGAATTGCACGGGCGCTGACATTGTGCCCAAAGAGTAATCCCTGTTCAAGCCGTATCCCCGAAAACCTGCCCGCCGGCTTTGCGTGTGGCATCGGCTAATTGCCGGTCAAAGGTTGCCAAAATCCTGCGCGTTCGCAGTGCGAGCTCCAAGTAAGTAGCGTCATAAGCGGTAAGCTTGTACCTGCGCCCGAGCCCGAGCACATCATCTTGCAAAAATCGGGGCCTGATATTCTCTTCGACGATTGGCATCGCGGCCAGCTCGCTCAAGAACAGCGCTGTTTTGCGCGAGTCTGACTGTTTCAGGCGTTCGGCCGTGAGCAGCCCGTTGAGTACCTCGGTGAACCAGAGAGCCGGAACCAGGGCCTCCTCCCGCTCGACCTGCGTGAGGATCCGATCGGCCAGTGCAGCTTCCCGGCGATCCGATCGCTGCACAAACCAAGCCATGGCTGCGGAAGCGTCGAGAATTAATCCCATGGGCCGGCCCTACTCTCTGCCTTCCCGGATCCACTGAAGAACCTCGTCGCCCGAAACGCCAGTGATGCGGGGAAAACTCCGGAGAGCCGCTGCCGCTTCTTTCACGCGCTGCTTGTCGCGGTGTTGGCTAGGCACAACGTCGGCGATCGCTCGTCCGCGCTTTGTGATGGTGAACCGCTCTCCCTGCTCGACCTTGCGAAGAATCTCGGAGAGCTTGGTTTTGGCGTCGAAGGCGCCAATTTCGGTATATGCCGGATTCACGGCGGGCATAGTTCCTCCTGAAGAGCCTCGAATAAACCAGATTGCAAACTAGTTTATCAACTAGTTGATTTGTTGTCTACTTCACCAGCGGGACAAACTTCTTTAGCTTTTCGTCGTACTCCTCGATCTTGCCGGTGAGGATGTCGTAGTACCAGCCGTGGACGGTGAGGCGGCCCTCGGCTACGGCCCGCGCTACGGGCGGCTGCGCGTGGAGGTCAAATCCTCGGCGACAACAAAGGCAAGATCATCCATCTCGGGGAGCGCGACTGCTCCGTTCAGCGGCGCAATCAAAAACTGATCGAAGAATCACCATCCCCATTGCTCGAACACAAATTTAAGAAGCTGCGCGATAAAATCGGCAAGGCTGCCGTGAGGATTGCGGAGGCGGCACGGTATACCAACGCCGGTACCGTGGAGTTCATCGTTGACGATAATGGCAATTATTATTTTCTCGAGGTCAATAAGCGAATTCAGGTCGAGCATCCTGTAACGGAAGAAGTTACTGGAATTGACTTGGTGCGAGCTCAGATCGAAATTGCCATGGGCGAACCACTGAAGATTCTCCCAAGGCGATATCGAAATGAAGGGGCATGCCATCGAGTGCCGCATCAACGCGAAAGATCCCTTCGACGATTTCCGCCCCAGCCCTGGGCGAATTGAAATGTATTACCAGCCGGGTGGACGAGGCGTGCGCATGGAAACCCATGCTTACGCCGGTTATACTATCCCGCCCACTTACGACTCGATGATCGGCAAGCTCATCGTTACCGGGAAAGATCGACGCGAGGCGATTGACCGCATGAATCGTGCTCTGAATGAATTCCTTATCACCGGTGTGAAGACCACGATTTCATTTGAGCAGGCGATCATGCAGGACCCGAATTTCCGGCGCGGGGTTTATTCCACAAATTTCGTCGAGCAATTGCTCGGCGGTGCGCGCCGGGAATTAATCGAAGAAAAAGCCTGATGAAGGCTCCCGAGCCAAGGTAGCGGCTAGTTTC
>CAVXOO010000004.1:0-5467 GCA_963762945.1 uncultured Acidobacteriaceae bacterium
ACGCGCCACGAATCGTGAAGCCGAGCGTGAGGCGGTTGCCGTTAGGCAGGCGCTCCCAGGCAACGCGGTCCGCGAATTTGCGTATGAGGCGGATGCCCTGGCCCCCGGGCTCCAGTTCCGCGATTGTGGCGGGCGTTGGAGCCTCGCCCGAGCGCGCGTACGCAAGAGGATCGAAGGGCGGAGCCTGGTCTTCGATCGTGAAGACCATCTCCCTGGCACCCGACGAGGCGTACTCGACGGTGCATGCGACGGCGATTGATTGGTTGGCTTGTCCGCTGTAGCCGTGGCGAACCACGTTCGAAAGCGCTTCCTCAAGGCAGAGCTGGATGGCGTACTCTGTCCTGGCCGAAATCGAATACTGCCGAGCCAGTGCCTCAATCCACGGCCAGACCTGTGCCAGATCCTCCAGCCGGCCCTCAAGGGTCAGCCGCGGCTCAGGCGCGGATGGGTGCGAGGATGGTTGCGAAGATTGATTCGTTGCAGCCATGTTTGCTGCCAGCATAGATCATCCCAGCGCGGCGATGGCGTCGTTAAGATCGCGGTGAATGGGCAACAGCGAATCGATGCCGCTGGTCTTGAGCACCGACTCCACCATCTCGTTAGGCCCTAACAGCACCACTTTGCCGCCGCGGCGATGCACCGCCCGCGCCGGAACAACGATGGAGCGCAGGCCCATCGAGCCCAGAAACTCGACCTTCTGCATGTCGATGATGAGTTTTTGGGCGCTGCCCGCAACCACGTTCATCTTCAGGTCGACGGCCGCAGCGCCGGCAATATCCATGCGGCCATCGAGCGCCACGCGGGTAATGCCGCCGGGCATCTCTTCGGTGGAGATTTGCATTCCTTCTTCCTTCGCTGTGGGGAATCTTCCGTTCCGTCGCCGGACGCCTTCAAGTCGCACACCCGGCATGGGATAGAGCGATGCTACTGGACGATTGTGAATGCCCGGTTACAAAATCGGGCCGGGTTACAAGAGCGGCGACGAGAGCGAAACAAAGATTTCCGCATCGGGGCTGAGCTGCGCTGGCAAGCCGGCCGGCACATTGGCCTGATTGCGCAGTTCGATCTTCAGATTCTTGCGCTTCTTGGCCTTGAACTCGCTGGAAACGATGTTCGACACGATCTTTTGGCTGCCATTCATCAAGGTGACGCGAAAGGTCTGAATCCCGGGCGGGACGTAGAGGTTGTCGAGGTTGGTTGCGTCGCCGGTGACAAAGTTCAGGTACGGCGCTTTGTTCATGAACACGGTGACGGGCAGACCGAGGGGCAGATGGCTCAACTCAATTTTGAACCTGCTGTTGCTGTTGGGGTCGAGCTTGTGGGGATCGGTGGCCGGAGTAGCCGCAGTGGCTGTGCTTGCGGCGGGCGTTGCCGCCGCGGGTTCGGGCACCGTTGCCGCGGCAGGCTTCGCAAACGGCGGAGCGGGGTTGGCTGCCGGAGATGGGGTCTTGGAGGTTGCGCTCGCCGGTTGAGCGGCTGAAGGCTTGGCCGGAGCAGCAGGCTCGCGCGTGGGCAACGCGCTTCCCTGCGCCACCGGCAAAGGCGCAGTCTCGGCTGTTTGCGGCGCTGAAGCGGTGGCGGCCTGTTGCTGCGGCCGAGCAGCCTCGGCACGATACAGGCGGAGCAGGTACCGGCCAGCGCCCGCCGCAACCATCAGGAGCACAGTGGCATAGATGATCTGGTGTTTCGAATGCTTGGAGGGCTTTCTTGCCGCTTCGGAGACGGACGGTTGCGCCGGTCCCTGCGTCTGTGCAGGCCCCTGCGAAACGCTGCCGGGCCCAGCGGCGAGTGTGGCGTTGACATCGATTGCGGCGGGCTTCGTGGCCAGCAGTGCCGTCGCGTTGGGATTGGCGCGCAATGCGGCAAGATCCTGCGCCAGTGCTTCGCCAGTCTGATAGCGGTTAGCGGGATTCTTGGCCAGGCACTTCAGAATCACGGCCTCCAGACCCGCGGGAATAGTTGGGTTGAGCTTCGCGGGTGGAACAGGCTCCGTGTGAACCACTTTGTAGGAGACCGCCGTCATGGTTTCACCGGGAAAGGGCTGTTCGCCGGTGGCCAGCGAATAGAGGATCACGCCCAGCGAGAACAGGTCGGCGCGGCCGTCGATGGGTGCGCCGGTGAACTGCTCGGGTGGCATGTAGGCCGGCGTGCCAAGCAACTGGCCCGTGGTCGTAATCTCGCTCTGCACCAGCTTGGCGATGCCAAAATCGGTGATGCGCGGCCGCTCGCTGCCGTAGACCTCGCGCGCGGTCAGCAAAATGTTGGCGGGCTTGATGTCACGATGGATCACGCCCTGGCGATGCGCGTAGCCGAGGGCCTCGGCCAGTTGCTGACCGATCTCGCAGACGCGGTCGAGGGTGAAGCGCTCGCCATTCTTGAGTGCGTCGGCCAGGGTGCGGCCTTCGACAAATTCCATCACCAGAAACGGCGCGCCCTCATGTTCGCCCACGTCGAAGACAGGCACGATGGAGGGATGCGCAAGCACGCCAGAAGCGCGGGCCTCGCGATAAAATCGCGCACGGTATTCCTCGCTGTGCTGGCCTTCGAGGGCGGCGGAATGGATGGTCTTGAGAGCCACGGTGCGGCCCACGGCGGGGTCGAGCGCCTTAAACACGCTGCCCATCGCGCCGCGTCCCAATTCCGCGACGATCTCGTATCTTCCAATGACCTTAGGGGCCCCCATGGTGTGGATTGTATCAATACAGGGAGTAGGGAGTAGCCAATAGGGAGTAGAAAGCCGTCGAACCACTCATTCGCAAAAGGCGCGAGTGGACGGGCCATGGTCGCAGTATTCTGTGGCCGGGCCAATCGTCTTCGAATCCCCGTTCCCTCTCGCTCAGGCAGGCGTGCGGTAACGCACCACAAGCAGCGTGATGTCGTCGGACTGGGGCGCACCCTCTGTAAAGTCGTGCACCGCGTCGAGGATCGACTCCCGCAAAGCCTCGACCGTCAACTCCTGCTTGCCGGCCACGGCCTGGCTGAGTCCGGAAATCTCGAACAAATCGTGCTCGAGGTTCTCGGCCTCCGTCACGCCGTCGCTGTAGAGTACCAGCGTGTCCTCCGGCTCAAGCTGGAGCCGCGCCGACTCAAATTCGGCTTCGAGAATCAAGCCCACCGGAAAGGAGCCCTCGTTGTAGAGCTCGCTCACCTCGCCCTTGCGCAGCAGGAGCGGCGAAGGATGGCCAGCCTTGATGTATTCGAGCATGCCGTCGCTGCCCACAATGCCCATGAACATGGTGGCGTAGCGGCCGACCTCGGAGTGGTGGCAGAGAAAGCGGTTGACGTGGTTGAAAACTTTGACCGGGTCGGCCCCCATGGCCAGGCCCGACACAGCGCCCTGCAGCATGGTGGTGAGCAGGGCCGCGCCCAGGCCTTTCCCGCTCACGTCGGCGATGAGAATCGCGGTGCGGTCTTGGCTGACGGGAAACACGTCGAAGTAATCGCCGCCGACCTCGGTGCAGGGTTGGTGCACGCCGGTGACCGCAAGATGCGGAAAATCGTGCAGGCCGTGCGGAACCAGCGCCTGCTGGATGGTGCGCGCGATCGAAAGCTCCCGCTCCAGACGCTGGCGCTCGCGCTCCCTCTCGACCAGGCGCGCATTGTCGAGAATGCTGGCCGACTGCACCGCGAGCGCGTCGAGAATCTGGCGGTTGACAGAAGAAAAGGCCGCGATGCGCCGGGAATCGAGATAAATCATGCCCAGCAGCGGCCCCTGCTTGAGGTCGCCCCCGGTGTCGGCAACGGCGCGCGATGATGCGTACAGCGGGATCGCGACCACCGCGCACAAACCCTGCATCATGACGCTCTCGGCGGACTTCAGATCGAGGCCGGCAAGATTCAGGTCTTCCGTGATGACGCTGGAATGTTTTTGAATGGCCTGATTGACCGCGGTCTGGCTGGGGTTGATGGTCCCCGGGGCCAGATTGTTACCCTTGTTGCCGCGAGCCAGGCGCACGCGCATGGCGCCTGCGGCGTCCGGCTCGATCAGCAGGCCGCGATCGGCGTGGGTGATAGAGATGGCGTGATCGAGCATCGTGCCCAGTACCGAATCGAGGGGCAGTTGGGAGTGCAGCAGCGAAGTTGCTTCGAGAAGCAGATTCAGCTTGCTCAATCCCGTGGAATTTCCCGGGCCGGACAGTTCCGAAAGCGTGCCGATGCGGGTGAGCAGGTTGGCCACAGACGGCTGCGCGGGCACGTCGGGAGCGGCGCCCACGTGAAAGATCACATGGTAGCTGTCGTCGATGCCGAAGCCGATCACATCGCCCTCGCTGAGCGCTTGTTGCTCGACCTTGGCGCCGTTCACAAAAACGCCGTAGCGATTCCCCAGGTTTTCTACGCTATATCCGGAATCGTGCTTCACAATCGCCGCGCAGCGCCGCGAGATGCGCCCGTCGGCGAGCTGAACACTGTTTTCGCTTTCGCCTCGGCCGATCGGAAACGGGAAATGCGTGACGGTGACCGACTGACGGGACTTGTCAGGGGCAATCACTTCAACGAACGCTGGCGATGGGGAAGAATCTTCTATCATGGTGCAAGATCGAAGATGACCGACTGGTGGTGCTTGTTCTCCGCATTGGACAGCGCAAGGAAATCTACCGGTAGGAACTGACGCGTACCGTGCTTTTTCGAGGACCGGCCGAGTGCCAACCGTTAAGACCCCCTCACCCGGCCCGCCCCGGCTGGAGAAAACGCCGGTTGCGGTCCACCCTCTCCCCCGAGGGGGCGAGGGTTGTAAGCTCCAGCTTCCCTGGCGCACCCATCACATCGCCCGCAGGATTAAACACTTCAAGTAATGCGTTTCCGGAACCGTGAGCAGAATGGGATGGTCGCGCGACTGCGTGCGGCGTTCCACCACCACCGCGGTGCGATGGGCGTCCAGCGCGGCGCTCGGCGACCACTTCCAGCAGGTCGGCCTCGCTGACGTGGAAGGAGCACGAACAGGTCACCAGAAAGCCGCCGGGGTTCAGAATTTTCATCGCGCGCAGATTCAGTTCTTTGTAGCCTCGCAGGGCCGATTCCCGGCTGGACTTCTGCCGCGCAAAAGCGGGAGGATCGAGCACCACGGTGTCAAAGCGCTGCTTTCCCTGGTCGGCGGCTTTAAGAAAATCGAAGCAGTTGGCTTCCTTCCATTCCAGGTTGGTGAACGCGTTCAGGTCTTGGTTGCGGTCCGCCTGTCGCAGCGCATCCGCGGAGGAATCCACACCCAGAACCGAATCGCAATGGGGCGCGAGGGCCAGGGCAAATCCGCCCGTGTAGGTAAAGCAATCCAGCGCTCGCCCGCGCGCATAATTCGCGGCGGCGGCGCGATTTTCACGCTGGTCGAGAAAACCTCCGGTCTTCTGCCCGCGCAGCAAATCGAAACACATTTTCACGCCGTTTTCTTCCACCACGACTTCCCGGACTTCCTCCCCCGCCAGCACACCGCATTGCTCCGGCAAGCCCTCGAGGCCACGCACGGCGGCATCGT
>CAVXOO010000005.1:0-8380 GCA_963762945.1 uncultured Acidobacteriaceae bacterium
TACTATTTGGCCGTTTTCGCAGCCTCGGGGGATTCGGGAGCCTACCCTGCAACAAATGGCGGCTATCCCCCCGAAAGCAACTTTGTGACGGGGGTCGGTGGAACCGTGCTGCTGACCAATGGCCCGGGGGGCGCGTGGGATTCGGAATCGACGTGGACCCAGAGCGGGGGCGGCATCAGTCCCGACGGCATAGCCATTCCGAGCTGGCAGACAGGAGTGGCCAATTCGTCCAATGGAGCTTCCACATCGCTGCGTAATGTTCCGGATGTGGCTGCGAATGCTGCTAGCGATTACATCTGTGCTGTTTTCTCTTGTGTGGGTGTTGCCGGCACCAGTGCGGCAGCTCCTCTCTGGGCCGGTTTCATGGCGCTGGTCAATCAGCAGGCTGTGGAGTCGGGCACGGCACCCATGGGTGGTCTGGGACTTATCAACCCTGCTCTTTATGCGATCGGCGAGGGCCCGAGCTACGACAATGATTTCCATGACATTTCGGGCGGAAATAACAGCTGCTGTGGCGGGACGGACTACTATATGGCCGTTGCCGGCTACGATCTGGTAACGGGATGGGGAAGCCCGAATGGGCAAAGCCTGATCGACGATCTGGCTGGACCCGCGACGCCCGGCTTTACGCTCACTTATTCGACGATGATCGCCGGATTGTCCATTGACCAGGGTGCTTCAGGTTCAACCACGATCACGGTGAATGACCTTGGGGGATTCACCGGCAGCGTGGCGCTGGCCGTCTCGGGTTTGCCCAGTGGTGTGACCGCTTCGTTTAGCCCGCCTTCGACAACCGGAACAAGTGTGCTGACACTGACGGCCAGTAGCAATGCCGCCGCCGGGACGTACTATTTGACCGTGACTGGTACTTCTGGCGCAATGACCGCAACCGCCCAGGTAGCAGTTACCATTGTTGCGCCCGGCTTTACGCTCTCGGTTCCGCCAGGCGAAGTGTTCGCCTACCCCGGGGGAACTCCGGGGACGGTTAATGTTGCGGTGACCGACCTGGACGGCTTTAGTGGCAGCATCAATTTTTCGGTCTCCCCGTTGCCTACCGGCGTGACCGCATCTTTCGGTCCGAATCCTACCACGGGAAGCAGCTTGTTGACGCTGACCGCCGACAGTTCCGCTGCCATTCAAGGCACTGTTCTTACCATTACCGGCAGCTCCGGCTCTATAACCTCATCCACACAATTCTTGTTGGAAATAGTGGCCCCTTCCTTCTCCCTTTCAGCTTCTCCGAGTACGGTTTCTGTTAGTCCCGGTTCCTCTGCCACTTCCATCATTACGGTGGTCCCGATTGGCGCACCCGCGGGCAGTGTGTCTCTGACCCTCGCCTCCGAAACCAATCTGCCCAATGGTGTGACCGCCTCGCTCGGTTCAAACTCTACGACTGGGATCTGCGTACTTACCGTGAGTGCGAACAGCACAGCTCAACCGGGTTCGTTAGTTGGAGTGGCAATCGTTAGCGGTACGACCGGCTCCTGGTCTACTACTGTCCCGGTCCTGGTAGCAATCCCACCTCCCTCCCCAGGTTTTGGACTCTCAACTTCATCGAGCGCCGTTACGGTGAACCAGGGCGCCTCTGGCACAACCACCGTCACGGTAGAAGATCTGCTCGGATTCGCCGGGAGCGTGAGTCTGGCCGCATCGGGTCTGCCCAGCGGTGTCACCCAATCGTGGAGCGCGAACCCCACAACCGGATCCAGTGTGCTCACGCTTTCTTCAAGCAGTTCTGCCGGAGCCGGAATGTACCCCGTGACGATAACCGGCAGCTCCGGCACGCTGACCGCTACGACTCAGGTTGCTCTGACAGTTCTAGCTCCTGGCTTCACCCTCTCTACATCGACAGGCACAGTCTATGCTGCTCCAGGGGGCAGTCCCGGCGAGGTTAACATGACGGTGCAGGACGTGGACGGATTTACCGGAGGTGTATCTCTGGCTCTCTCCCAACCGCCCGTCGGCGTGACGTATGGATTTAATCCAAATCCCACTGCCGGAACAAGTGTCCTTACGCTTACCGCGAGCAGTTCCGCTACCATGGGAACCTACAACCTGACCGTCACCGGCACCTCTGGTTCCGTGACCGCGTCTACGAACATTGCGTTCGCAGTCGCGGAGCCGACCATCAGCGACACCCTTTCTCCACCTGGTCTTGTCATAAGCCAGGGGTCCTCCGGCACCACGATAGCAAGTGTGACCCCTCTGAACGGATTCACTGGCGATGTGACTCAAAGCATGACCGGCTTGCCCAGCGGCGTGACCGCTTCATTTAGTCCAAACCCTATTACCATAACCAGTGGAAGCATCGGGACGAGCGTGCTCAAGTTGACCGCAGACTCTACGGCCGCGGCTGGAGTGAGCAATCCTTCGATCGAAGCGACATTCGCCAACCAGGTCGTATTTATCGGCTTTAAGCTAACGGTCAATGCCGAGCCGGGTTTCACACTGAGCGCTGCGCCTGCTTCGATGTCAGTCGTTCAGGGTGCCTCCAACGCAGCAACGATCACAGTGAGCGACCTGGACGGATTCAGCGGCGCTGTGGATCTAAGCGCATCTGGATTGCCCAGTGGTGTAACAGCACAGTGGGGCACAAACCCCGCCACCGGATCAAGCCTGCTGACGCTGACCGCCAGCAGCGCAGCCGCTACCGGGCCGGCGACGGTGACCATAACCGGAACCTCCGGCAGCTTGACCGCATCCACAAGCATCGCGCTCACCGTGAACCCCCCGCCCGGCTTCACGCTTTCAGCTTCGCCGTCCAGCCTGACGATGGGTCAAGGAGGCAGCGGAACCACCACCGTTACGGTGACACCCGCTGGAGGCTTCACGGGCAATGTGGCGCTGACGGCTGTGCTCACTTCCAGCCCGAATGATGCTGTTGACCCGCCCACCTTGAGCTTCGGCTCGACCACGCCGGTCGGCATCACGGGCGCATCTGCCGGAACGGCCACACTGACCGTTACAACCACCGCGCCGACCAGCTCGTCGCTGGTCCGTCCCAAGCGCCCCGGAGTTCCCTGGAACGCCGCGGCCGGCACCACTTTGGCCTGCATCCTGCTGTTCGCAGTTCCAGCGCGAAAGCGCGGTTGGCGGACCATGCTCGGAATGCTGATCTTCTTCGGCCTTCTGACGAGCGGAGTGTTGAGTTGCGGAGGCGGGAGTGGAGGCGGTGGAGGAGGTGGAGGCGGTGGAGGTAACTCTGGCACCACGGCAGGAGCCTACACCATCACCGTAACGGGCAACCTGGGCTCTACCACGGCAACGGGTACAGTCGTCCTCAACGTCCAGTAGCTCACACCGGCTTGGACCAGCCAAGCGGCTTTTGGGCGGAGCTGACTGGAGTAGGAGAAAGCGAAACCCATGCGGGTAGCCAATGATCTCGATCTACATGAGCGAAGTTGACGATGACAGACCAAGGCGCTCATTCACCTTAGCTTGTTCGCATCTTTCCGGATGACTCCCGGCAAGCGCCCCGGGGGCCGGGATTACGGGGGCGGGTGAATAATCGGCTACCTGGAAACTGTGGCGCCACGTGTGACTGCGGATGGAGAAAAGGCGTGTCCTGGCGTGATATTCTTTCGAGTTCCGATGGATTGCGAAAGATGCTGTCCTAATTTTGCGCCGAAGCCGTTTGAGCGGAGGCTGAAGAGGGTTTGATGAAGCGTGTTTTTGTATTGGTTGGCCTGATTTTGGCCACTGGATGCGGCTTGCATGCGCAGGCCGCTGCGCCCGCTGCTGGGCCTCTAGATGTGAAGGTTTGCGACGTGGTGAAGGATCCCGCGGCGTTCGACGGCAAGATGGTGCGCATTAAAGGCACGGTGGTGGCCGGTTATGACGAGTTTGTTATCAAGGACGCAACCGACCCGCAGTGCGGATTCCAGGTGAACGCGATCTGGCTCTCGTATCCGCAGGGATCGAAGGCCAAGTCGGGTCCGCTGGCGGTGGTGACGGTGCAGCCGGCGCGCAACTTCTCCGGGGTGTACCAAGCTCCCACGCGCACGCCGGTGACGCTGGATAAGAGCAAGGAGTTTAAGCAGTTTGACACGCTGCTTGCGCAGGCGAACGACAAGGTAGGCGGCATGTGCCTGGGATGCGCGCGCTACGAAGTGACGGCGACGCTGGTGGGGCGGCTGGACACGGTGGCCGACGCGACCCTGAAGCGCGATGCCTCGGGCAAGATTGTGGGCTTTGGCGGATTCGGGAACATGAACGCGTATCCGGCGCGGCTGGTGCTGGAATCGGTGTCGGATGTGACGCCGAAGGAGATCGATTATTCGAATGCCATCGGGGTGACCAAAGGCGCAATGCCGGCGGGCTCGGCTTACGGTAACGGTAACGTGGTGGGCGCCGACCCATCCGACAGTGCGCAAAAAATAATTACGCGCATCCAGGCGGGCGCGTTGCACGATCAAGCCGAAAGAGCCCTTGCGGTATTTCCCAAATCGCGGGAGCAGAACGGAGTGAGCGTTCTGTACGCAGCGACGAACGAGGTTCCGGCGGAGGAGCCGGGAGCGAAGGAATCGCCTGACGGGATTCTCTACAATTGCATCTTCAACCGGGACCGGTTGCCGGGAGACTCGATGACTGTAGCGCTGTTCCACGCCGGCCAGCACGTGGCGGACCTGCGCAGCCCGAAGCCGGGCAATGAGGCGGCTCCGCTGATCATTCAGGAGAACGACGGCTGGGTGGTTACGTCGGTGGCGGCGATCTTCGGCGGGCAGAAATTTCTAGTTCTTCCCGGCGGGACCGTGTTCTGGAATTCATCGTGGGCCACGGCCGATCGCAACTTCAAAATGGAAGATGCGCTGCAGGGATTCCTGGCCAATGAGGCGTTGCTGAGCAAGTAGGCTGAGGCGTTTGAGAGCTTGGAATAAGGCGCTGGCCCAGGCAACGGCCGGCGCCTTTTTGCGTGCGGTCGAGGGCAAGGAGACAGCGCAGACGGCCCGCGTTCGCGTATCCTTGGAGTTGCACCGCATGAACTATGTTGAGGAAGTGAGACGAGATGGCTGAGATCGCAGTTGAGGCGCCGGAAGTTGCAGCGCAATTGCCGAAGGTACGCGTGGCGGTTTTGGGCGCGGGGAAGATGGGCGGCATACTGCTGCAGGCGTTTTTGAAGGAGAACCTGTTTTCGACGGAGCGCATTCATGCCACGGTTGTGCACCCGGAGCGGGCGATCGCACTGAGCACGCAGTGGGGCGTGGACGTGAGCACGAACAACCTGGAGGCGGCGCGGCAGTCGGACCTGATCCTGATCGGCGTGAAGCCGTTCCAGGTGCCGGAGCTGATAGCGGAGATCAAGCCCGCGCTAACGCCGGCCAAGCTGCTGCTGTCGTTTGCCGCATCGGTGAAGACGCGTGCCATTGAAGAGGCCGCGGGGATGGAGATCGCCGTGGTGCGGGCCATGCCGAACACGCCATCGGCGCTGGGCGCGGGAATGGCGGCGCTGTGCCGCGGACGCTTTGTGAAGGACGACCAGATGGCGCTGGCTCAGCGCGTGTTTGAGACCGTGGGGCGGACGGTACTGGTCGATGAGAAGCACATGGACGCGGTGACCGGGCTCTCCGGCTCGGGACCGGCGTATCTCTACATCATTATTGAGGCGCTGGCCGAAGCCGGGGTGAAGGTGGGATTGCCGCGCGACATCGCCACGCAACTGGCCGCGCAGACCGCCTACGGCGCGGCCAAGATGGTGCTTGAGACGGGCTACCATCCGGCGCTGCTCAAGGACGCCGTGACCACGCCGGCGGGATGCACCATTGACGGCATTCTGGAACTTGAAGAGGGCGGATTGCGGGTGACGCTGATCAAGGCTGTGATGCGGGCTACGGAGCGGGCGAGGCAGTTGGCGGCGGGGTAAGAACAGGGAATAGGGAGTAGCCAGTAGGGAGTAGGGGACTGCGGGACTGAGGGACCGAGAAGAGCGAGTGCGCGCGAAGTTTTGTTCGACAGGGAGACGTTGTGAACGTTCGTGAGGGAACAAAGAGGATGCGGCTGCTGGGGATGGCGATGACCGCCGCCCCTTTGATTGTGTTGGCGCTCTATAACCTGTACGAGATTCAGCCGTACTTTTCTCGTTCGGGCTTCAGCGGTTTTGAATTCCACTTCTCCATCAGAATTTTCGCTGGTGCGGTGGTGCTGGCGGTTCCCGGCGCGCTTTTGTGGGCCACGGGATGGGTTGTGGACGGGTTTTTCAAAGAAGCCGAATGAATCGCCTTGAAGACCTTGCAGCTCGTTGTGAAATTCGATTGCGCCGTGAAGGGCGCGCCTCGGGGGCTAAAGCCCCGAATTGATTTTGAATCGAATGCGGCACGACTGAAGTCGTGCCCTTTCGCGTAACTGCTCTTACCACTCGCTGATTGCCCATGCAACGACCTGGATGGCTTCCTAACTATCTGCCCGAGCTTGACGGATTGCGCGGGTTGGCGATTCTTGCGGTGGTGCTCTACCACTGCAATCCGCGGCTCAAGGGCACCTGGATTTACGGGGCTTCGCTGTGGGGCTGGGCCGGGGTGATACTCTTCTTCGTTCTCAGCGGCTTTCTGATCACGTCGATTCTGCTGACAACGCGCGACAAGCCGCGCTACTTTCACAACTTTCACGCGCGCCGGGCGCTGAGGATCTGGCCGGTGTATCTACTGCTGCTGGCCGTGGTCTATCTGAATGCGCCCTGGTTCATCGGCCCCAGCGTGGGTGAGGCGATCAGGACCGCGCCGTGGCTGGCTTATCTATTTTGCGTGCAGAATTTGTTTCATCTCACGCTGCCGCCGGCGCTCGGGCCTACGTGGGCGCTGGCTATCGAGGAGCAGTATTACTTTGTGTGGGCGCCGTTGGTGCGCTGGCTGCGACGGCCGTGGATGCTGGGCGGCGTTCTGGCCGGCACGCTTGTTGCCTCGCCGCTTTTGCGCCACGCCAATCTGCACTGGATTACTCCCACGCACACGCTGATTCATCTCGACGGAATCGCTTGGGGAAGTTTGCTGGCCATCGCGCTGCACACGCTGCCGCTCAATCGGCGCACGTGGCTCTCAATGGGGGTGGGCGGATCGGTGCTGGGATTTCTGGCTGCGGGCACGATCACCGGCGGCACGGCGTATCTTGACTCGGCGCTGGCGGTGGGTTTTGCAGGAATGGTGCTGGCGCTGATCGCATCGACGGGCGCCCGCAATCCTCTTTACGCAATTCTGCGCGGAGGACCGGCCGCTTTCTACGGCCGCATCAGTTACGGTCTTTACATGATGCACATCTCGGTGTTCATTTATATTGGTTGGTTCGACGTGGCGATGGACCGGTATGGCGTGGCGGGCAACCTGGCGGTGGTTGCCATGCGCCTGGCGGTGAGCACGCTGGTGGCCGCGGCGCTCTGGTACGGCTTTGAATCGCAGATTCTCAAACTGAAGAAGTATTTCTAGTTAGAAACAGCGGGGTTAGCGGAGTCTGGCCGGCTCCAGCAGGCCGTGCCATATCATCCTTGACGGCCAGCGCCCCATGATTTTTGTGGCGCATCGGGCATTTCAGTTCCAAATCTGCAAATGGGTTCGTGCGCCGTTTCTTCTTGAAAATACTGTGATTGTTTGCTGTGTATGTGACTTTAATCACTCCCCGCCGGCACACCGGCTGCTAGGCTGAAGACAGCACGCAGATTCCCCTGGTGCGAGGTGCTTCATGCCCAAAACTGCAAGCTCTGAGGTTGCGATTCAAGGTCCGTTGAGCCCGGAATTGCTCGCTAAGATGGACGCTTACTGGCGGGCTGCGAATTATCTTTCCGTCGGCCAGATTTATCTGAAAGACAATCCACTGCTGGAACGGCCACTTACCATCGACGACGTGAAGCCGCGGCTGCTTGGGCACTGGGGCACGACGCCGGGTCTGAATTTTCTATATGTTCACTGGAACCGCGCGATTCGCGAACGCGCGTTGAACATGATCTACATCATCGGCCCTGGACACGGCGGGCCGGGGATTGTCGCGAATACTTATCTTGAAGGATCGTATTCGGAGATCTATCCCTACATTGGGCAGGACACGGACGGCATCAAGCGGCTGTTCCGGCAATTCAGCTGGCCCTACGGCATTCCCAGCCACGTTGCGCCGGAGACGCCGGGCTCGATTCACGAGGGTGGGGAACTTGGCTACTCGCTGGTGCATGCTTACGGCGCGGCATTCGATAATCCGGATCTGATTGTGGCCTGCGTGGTGGGCGACGGAGAGGCCGAGACTGGACCGCTGGCGACGAGTTGGCACTCGAACAAGTTTCTGAATCCGGCGACCGACGGCGCGGTGCTGCCGATTCTGCATCTGAACGGCTACAAGATCGCGAATCCCACGGTGCTGGCGCGCATTCCGCACGCGGAGCTTGAGGAATTGATGCGCGGCTACG
>CAVXOO010000006.1:0-5719 GCA_963762945.1 uncultured Acidobacteriaceae bacterium
CTGCTGACCTTTGTGGGCGGCGTATTCGCCGACGCGTACGACGGTCCGCGCGGCCGCTGGGCGCTTGCCGCGGCGGGGGCGGTTGTCGCGCTGCAGGCGGTGCTGTGCGTGATGAGCCTGCCGGGGCTGATGTAGGAAGGGAAAAATGCACTTGACGACATTAGGCATTCCAAAGCATAATTAAATCCAGGCAAATGCCTGACCGGGAGCAGGTCTGCAGCGCAGGAGGGTTATGTCTTCCGGTTTCGAAAAGCTGTGGGTGGTTGAGTTCCACCCGGAATTCTCACGTGATGTCCTTGGATTCTCGGATTCTGTCAGGCGCGAAATCTACTCGTTGGCCGGATTGCTCAGAGCGATGGGACCACAACTTGGAAGGCCGCACGTGGATACACTGAAAGGATCGCAGCGCGCGAATATGAAGGAGCTTCGCTTCCGTGCAGATGACGGCGCATGGCGGGTTGCCTTTGCGTTCGACACGCACCGCCGGGCCATTCTATTGGTTGGCGGCGACAAATCTGGAGTCTCACAGGATAAGTTCTACCGGAATCTGATCGACATCGCCGATCGCCGCTTTGACCAGCACCAACGGGCGGTTTTGGCGAAGAGAGAGAAACAGTGATGGCCTATTCAACAGTCTCTCTTGAAGAGATGCTCGCCGCGGAATCGGAAGAGTTCAGGCGGTCCGTCAAGCAGCGCACAGCCGAGTTGATTGCAGAGGAAATCAACCTGCGTGAGATGCGTCGTCTGCGCAAGCTTACCCAGGCGCGGCTCTCCAAGAAGCTCAAGATCGGACAGGAAGGAGTTTCTCGGATCGAAAAGCGCACGGATCTCTACCTTTCCACGCTCCGAAACTATGTGGAGGGCGTGGGCGGCAAGCTCATGCTGGTGGTGGAATTTCCCGACCGGGCGCCGGTCGTTCTGAGCGGATTTGGCGAAAGCAGCAAGACCTCGAAACCGAGGAAACAAACCACAAAACGACGCAAACGTGCGGCTAGGTCGAAGACCGGAAGACGCCTTGCCGCCTGAGTCGAGAGCGGCCCGGGATCGCAAGTGGAAAACTCCGGTAATTGGAAGAAAACTAAAGGCTTATTTCTACGCTCTAGCCTTGCTAAAAGCGGGGTCAAACCTCTAAAATAGTACCTAAGAGCTGCGGATCCGGCCCTGCTTTTTCCGGAGTTTTTGCCGCCTTCCCGCACGCCCTCAGAAAAACACTATGGCAGACGATCAGAACCCCCAGCTTCCTCTCGGCGGAGCGAACCCTCCCGGCGGCACCAACCTCATTCCCATCAACATTGAAGAGGAGATGCGCCGCTCCTATCTCGACTACTCGATGTCGGTGATCATCGGGCGCGCGCTGCCCGATGCCCGCGACGGCTTGAAGCCCGTGCACCGCCGCATTATGACGGCGATGGACCGCGAGGGCATGCAGCACAACAAGAAGTACTCAAAGTGCGCCGGCGTGGTGGGCGAGTGTTTGAAGAAGTACCATCCGCACGGGGATTCGTCTGTGTACGACGCGCTGGTGCGCATGGCGCAGCCGTGGTCGCTGCGCTATACGCTGGTGGATGGACAGGGAAACTTCGGTTCGGTGGACGGCGATCCGCCGGCGGCCTACCGCTATACCGAGTGCCGCATGGAGCGCATCGCCGAAGAGATGATGGCCGACATCGAGATGGAAACCGTGGACATGGTTCCCAACTTCGATGAGACCACGGACGAGCCGTCCGTGCTGCCTACGCGGATTCCGACGCTGATCGTGAACGGATCGAATGGAATCGCGGTGGGCATGGCCACCAACATTCCTCCGCACAACTTGACCGAAGTGCTGAACGCGACCATCGCGCTGGTGAAGAATCCCAAGGGCGGGCTGGCCGAAGTGCTGAAGCACGTGCACGGGCCCGACTTCCCGACCGCCGGCATTCTCTACGGGCGCACGGGAATCGTGGATGCCTACCGCACCGGCCGCGGACGCTTTTTGATGCGCGCGCGCGTGGCCACGGAGACTGTGACCAAAGAGTTGAAGGCGCTGGTGGTCACCGAGCTGCCCTACCAGGTGAACAAATCCTCGCTCTTCAAGCGCATTGCCGAGCTGGTAGAGAACAAGGTCATCTCCGACATCGACATCAGCCAGGAACGCACGCGCGACGAGAGCGACCGCGACGGCATGAGGATGGTGATCGGCCTGAAGCGCGGCGCGCAGCCGGAGATTGTGCTGAACCAGCTCTACAAGCACACGCCGCTGCAGGAAAGCTTTTCCATGATCTTCCTGGCCGTGGTCAACGGCCAGCCGCGCGAGCTGGGCCTCGCCGAGGCCATTCAGGTCTTCATCGACCACCGCATCGACGTGGTGCAGCGGCGCACGGTCTTCCTGCTGCGCAAAGCGCGCGAGCGCGAACACATTCTGGAAGGCTATAGGATCGCTCTCGATAATCTGGACAGCGTAATCAGGATCATTCGCGCATCGAACTCGCGCGCGGACGCCCGCGAGAACCTTTACGCGTGGGGCAAGGGCAAGGACATCGTCATCAAGCTCGACCGCGAGCCGGGGTCCCACGAGGAAAAGGGCCTGACGCTACGGCAGGTGGATGCGATTCTCGAGTTGCAACTCTACCGGCTCACGCAACTTTCGGTGGATGAGATTCTGAAGGAGCTGGGAGAGATCCGCGTCAAGATCGCGGAGTACGAAGAGATCCTGGGCAGCGAAAAGAAGCTGCGCTCGGTGATCGTGAAAGAGCTTGAGGAAATCCTCCAGAAGTACGGCGACAAGCGGCGCACTGAGATTCTGGACGAGAGCGCGGAGATCCAGCTGGAAGACCTGATCGCCGACGAGCAGGTTGCGGTGACGGTGAGCCACCAGGGCTACCTGAAGCGCACGCCGATTTCCATTTATCGCCAGCAGCGGCGCGGCGGCACGGGACGCATGGGCATGAAAACGCGCGAGGAAGATTTTGTCTCGCAGCTCATCATCGAATCGACGCACGCGTATCTGCTTTGCTTCACCAACACGGGGCGCGTGTATTGGCTCAAGGTCTACGAGATTCCCGACGTGAGCGCGGCGGGTAAGGGCAAGTCGATCCAGAGCCTGCTCGATCTGCAACAGGGCGAGAAATGCTGCGCCATTCTGGGCGTGCGCGATCTGGAAGAAGACGGCAAGTATATTTTCTTTGCCACGCAAAAAGGCACGGTGAAAAAGACGCCGCTCAAGGACTTCTCGAACGTGATGTCACGCGGCATCATCGCCATCGGCATCGATACCGACGATGAATTGGTGGCGGCGCGCATTACCGACGGCTCGCAGGTGGTCTTTCTGGCTACGCACATGGGCATGGCGATTCGTTTCGAGGAGAGCGACGTGCGCTCCATGGGCCGACCGGCTTACGGCGTGCGCGGCATAGGCCTCGTCAAGAACGACTATGTGGTCGGCGTCGCGGTGACGCCTAAAGAACACGCGGAGGGCGCGTACCGCATTCTCTCGGTTACCGAAAACGGCTTTGGCAAGCGCACCAATGTTGAGGAGTATCGCCTGCAGACGCGCGGCGGCAAGGGCGTCAAGAACCTCTCCGTCACCGAGCGCGTGGGCCGCGTGAGTTCGATCCAACTGGTCGACGATAAGTCGGAGCTGATGATCATCAGCCAGTTTGGCAAGATCATTCGCGTCGATACGAAAACCATCCGATCGGCCGGCCGCGCCACGCAGGGCGTGCGGCTGTTGAGCCTCGAACCCGAAGATAAAGTCGCCGCCGCGGTCATCATCCCGCCGGAAGAACTGAACGGCAACGGGAACGGCAATCACGAGGGCGAGCAGGGGACGCTGCTGCAGTAGGGAGCGGATGCATGGACAAAACGCTTCGCCGAGTGACCGATCTCGATGAGCAACAAGCCGAGTCGTATCGATATTGGCAAAGCCAGCCAATCGGCGCGCGCTTGATTGCCATCTCGGAATTGAGCCAGGAAGCATACTCATTTGCAGCCGCTTTCAAAGGAGTGCCAACCCATGATAAGCGAAGCTTTTCGGGACATGCTGCGCGCATTGAACACCCACAAAGTTAAGTATTTGGTCATTGGAGGCTACGCCTTCGGTGTGCACTTGGAACCGCGCACGACGAAGGATATCGACCTCTGGATTCGAACTGACCCAGAGAATGCAAAGGCCGTGTTTCAGGCGCTGGCCGAGTTCGGCGCCCCGATCGCTGGAATGACGCCAGACGATTTCATGGACGGGACAGTCTTTCAAATGGGTCAGCTACCGGAACGCATTTACATCTTGCAGCAGGTTTCAGGACTGGATTTCGATAGCGCCTGGGAGCACCGCATCGAGGGATTCATCGACGGAGAAACACCGGCGCAGGTTATCTCGAAAGAGGATCTGATCAGCAACAAGCTGGCATGCGGGCGGGACCAGGATCTTCTCGATGTCAAGAGGCTGCGAGCTGCTGAACAGACCGCAAAGAAGCAGCGGCGGTGATCGTTCAGCCGGAAGAGTTGAATGGGAACGACAATCACGAGGGCGAGCAGGGGACGCTGCTGAGTTAGCCTTGACAGATCGAGCAGCAAACCCGAATCACAACAGCGCTACTTTGCGCGTCCAGCGGAATACCTGCCGCCTAACTTTCACGCGATAGCTTTGGCCGGAGCCGACAACACCCTCAAAGGCAACCTTGATTTTCGGGCAATCGTCCATCGCCTGGAGTGCGATGTCGTGCATATTCCGCATCTATTCTGGCTTCCCCGCGGGTTGACCTGCCCTTATATCCTTACCGTGCACGATCTGCTCAAGAGCACATGTATGGATCGCGCAACGCCTCCAGTTTGCGGCGTAGTCTTCACTTTTATCTGACGCGCCGTGTGTTGCGCCGCGCCGCGCGTGTGATCGCAGTTTCGCAATTCACCAGGAATGAAATCGAAAAGCTGTTGGCCATTCCAGACGAGCGCGTCGAAGTGGTCTACAACGCAATCGACGAGCGTTTTCTGCATGGCCACGCCACTGAAGCCGATCGCGAACTGATTGCCCAGCGCTACCTCGTGAACCATCCTTTTATCCTCTATGCCGGCGCGATTCGGCCTCACAAGAATGTGGTGCGTATCATCGAGGCATTCTCTGCATTAAAGAGCGAACTGCAAAAGCTGGATCAGTTTCCGGAAGCAATTGCCCTCTACTGGTTAGACTACGTATTGCTTCCGGAAACTGATCCAGCTTTTGCAGTTCGCTCTTTAATGCAGAGAATGCCTCGATGATACGCACCACATTCTTGTGAGGCCGATCGCGCGGGCGTAGAAGAGGATAAAAGGATGGTTCACGAGGTAGCGCTGGGCAATCAGTTCGCGATCGGCTTCAGTGGCGTGGCCATGCAGAAAACGCTCGTCGATTGCGTTGTAGACCACTTCGACGCGCTCGTCTGGAATGGCCAACAGCTTTTCGATTTCATTCCTGGTGAATTGCGAAACTGCGATCACACGCGCGGCGCGGCGCAACACACGGCGCGTCAGATAAAAGTGAAGACTACGCCGCAAACTGGAGGCGTTGCGCGATCCATACATGTGCTCGAGCAGATCGTGCACGGTAAGGATATAAGGGCAGGTCAACCCGCGGGGAAGCCAGAATAGATGCGGAATATGCACGACATCGCACTCCAGGCGATGGACGATTGCCCGAAAATCAAGGTTGCCTTTGAGGGTGTTGTCGGCTCCGGCCAAAGCTATCGCGTGAAAGTTAGGCGGC
>CAVXOO010000007.1:0-8963 GCA_963762945.1 uncultured Acidobacteriaceae bacterium
ATAAACGGCTACGCGCCGTGGACAAGAAGAGACAAAACAGCCCCGGATTGTTCCGGGGCTGTTTTGCTTTATTGCTGAGAGCTACTTCGGTGGGCGCTTGGTATGATCGTGGCCCTTTGATGGCGCGGCTGCGGAAGCCGGCGCACCTTTTTCCTGTCGCACAGCATAGAAACACCCCGTGCCAGGACTTGCTCCAGCAACGGGGTAGCCCATGATGCCGTCCAACGCGTTGCGGGTCACATTGGCCGTGTAGACCAAGTCCTCCGCAACGATGGCGGCCTCACCGGTGTCTGCTTTGAAATTCCATGCGACGAGGCCCTCGACCTGAATCCAGCGGCCACCGCCGAATTCGTGAGTCCAGGTCCCATCAGCGTTGAAGGTCCACACTGTGGCGGAATTGCTTACCGGGGGTCCAGAGCAGCCCCAGGCAACGTATCCGGTCCAAGTGCCGACGATGCTAGTTGCAGTTGACATAGGATTTCCTCACTCTCTCGAGAGATTTCAACCTTGCTGAATTTGGGTTGATTCCGACCAAGAGCCCTGACGATTACTTTGGGGAAGGGCGCCTGCGCATATAGTGAAATCCAGGGAATCATCGTTTCACTAGAGCAGCCAACAGCTCCTCAACGAAAGATCCTAGCGTTGGTTGCTGATTTCAAAAAAACGCCGGCCCCTGATGAGGAAAGAACATCGGGAGATTCTGCGAGCTTCAATGCGCGCGGGGATCTTCGATTGCGGCGTCAGCCGCGTTTGCGCTTCGCGACCAGAACAGATACACCGGAACCCCCAGCAGCACCAGGATCAGGCCGGGCCAGGTGTACTGCGGCTTGTAGCGCAGCAGGGCTGCGCAGATGCCGAGGGCCATCACGATATAGAGTGCCGGCAGGAACGGGTAGCCGAATGCTTTGTAGGGGCGCGGCGCGTTGGGCTGCTTGATGCGCAGCACGAAGAGCCCGAGGATCGTGAGGATATAAAAAACCAGCACGGCGAAGATGATGTAGTCGAGCAATTGGCCGTAGGAGCCGGAGACGCAGAGCAGCGTGGTCCAGATGGCCTGGACTACGAGGCCGGCGGCCGGGGTTTTGTAGCGCGGGTGCAGCTTGCCGACGAAGCGGAAAAAGAGGCCGTCCTGCGCCATGGCGTAGTAAGCGCGTGCACCCGAGAGCGTAATGCCGTTGGCGCAGCCGAAGGTGGAGATGAGAATCGCCGCGGCCATCAGGTAGCCGCCGATATGCGGAAAAATCTGCTGCAACACCGCGGCGCCGATGCGATCTTCAGCGGCATACTGCACGCCACGCGTAAAGACCGTGACGCCGTGCGGGTCGCCATGCAGCGGAAGCACCAGAATGTATGCCGCGCTGGCCAGAAAATAGACAACCAGCACGAAGCCAACGCCGAGGGCGAGCGAAAGCGGCACGTTGCGCCTCGGGTTCTTGATTTCGCCCGCGGTAAAGGTGACGTTATTCCAAGCATCGGCGGAGAAGAGCGAACCAACCTGCACTACGGCGAGGACGGCGAGAGTGCCCACCATGACGATGGGCCCCTGCGCGCCCACTTGCACGGGGTGCAGAGAATGCCAGCCGGCATTGCGCCAGAACTCGCTCCAGTGGCTGCCGAAGTTGGCCGCAATGGCTTGGGCGTTGCGGCCGATGGTGAATCCAAGAACGACGAGAGCGGCCAGCGAGATCGCCTTTGCCACGGTGAAGACGTTTTGCACGAGTGCGCCGAAGCGCACGCCGCAGATATTGATCGCCGCGACCAGCAGCACCACAAGAATGCCGGCGAGGTTCGCGGTGCTCAAGCCGATGTCCATGTTGCCGAGCAGCATGGGGCCGACGGGGATGGGCGGAACGTGCGCGATGTGCCAGAGCCAGTGCGTGCTCGAAACCGACGGGAAGAAGACCCCGAGGAATTTGCCGAAGGCTACGCAGACCGCGGCGATGGTCCCGGTCTCGATGACGAGAAAGAGCGTCCAGCCGTAAAGAAATCCCCACAAGGGGCCGAGCGACTCGCGCAGGTAGACGTATTGGCCGCCGGCTTTGGGCATCATGGCGGCGAGCTCGCCATAGCTCAAAGCGCAGATCATGGTCATCACCGCGGTGACGATCCACGCGCCCAGATAAAGCGCCGGCGAATCGGTGAGGCGCGCGATGTCGCAATCGACAATGAAAATGCCGCTTCCGATCATGGAGCCGACGACGATGGTGGTGGCGCTGAACAGGCCCAGGCTCGCGACCATCTGCTGGTCCGGCGCGGAGGCCGGAAGAGGGCGATCGCTTACGACGCGGCCGACTTCGAGATGCTCATGCATGTTGGTCATGGTATCCAATTCCCTCTCTTCCGCGCCGGCGAACTGCAAAGCTTCGGCATTACGCGCGCCCGAGCGCATGAAGCGGCAGCCGAAAACGATTGCGCAAGTTCAGTTGGCGTAAATCTTCACGTAGGCCACCAGCATCTCCGCGGGGAACAGCGTGCTGGTGTCGGGAGGTCCCGGCCAGGCGCCGCCCACGGCCAGATTGAGAATGATGAAGTTGGATTGGCCCGCGTCGAACGGCCAAGCCGCTCCGCTCAGTTGGTTGAGGCTCGATGGCGTATAGGTGGCGTAGGGTTTCGAGGGATCGTCAACGTAGTACGACACGCTGCCCTTGGTCCAGATCATGCCGTAGGTGTGCCACGATGATGCCGTCTCGCCAGATGGAAAGTGGTAGAGCGTACCGAGATTAGTTGCGGTAAATCCCGGACCGTGAATCGAGCCAGCGTTCCAGTCAGGCGTGCGTGCTGCGTCGATGCGTTCCAGAACATCCATTTCGCCGCACGCGGGCCAGGGGAAGGCGGCGATGTTGTTGCCCATCAGCCAAGCGGCCGGCCAGAAGCCCTGCGCCTCCGGGACCTGGGCCTTGAACTCGATGCGGCCAAATTGAAAGCTGAACAGGCCCTGGGTCTTGAGGCGAGCCGAGGTGTAAATGCCGGGCGAGGGCTGCTCGGCTGCGATGTGCAGATAGTTGTCCGTACCCACGTAGGCGTTGGGGGCCGAAGACCTACAGGGCGAAAGCGACGAACTCCATGCGCAATAGTTTTCGAGCTCGCTGTTGCCCCATCCGCTCGCGCCAGTGTCGTAGGTCCACACCGTGGGGTTGGGCTGGGCAAGCGCGCCGGTCAAATTCGAAAAGCTGTCTTGCCACACCAGCGTGCCCGCGGGAATATTCGGCGTGAAGATCCGCGAGGTGACCTTGCTATTGGCATAGCCCGGAGCCGACGTCATTGCATTCACCGTAAGGTTTGACGCCACGAGGAACGGCGCCTGGTAAATCTGCGACGAAGTAGTGGGCGCGGATCCGTTAACGGTGTAGTAGATGGTGGCTCCAGGCGTTGTGGAGGACAAGCGGACAACGACCGCGCCATTGAGCGCCGAGGTGGTGGCAATGGCAGGCGCGGACGCAATTGGCGAAGCAGAGCCGCCGCCGGAGGGTGAGGCCGCTCGCGCCGCGATGCCGCAACTGGCTACGAGAAGAACGCTCGCGGCCAGCGCGTACTGGATCTGAAATTTCAGGACCTTCGTCATGGAGGCAGATTTTTCCATCCTATTTCGAGCTTTTGGAATTGCGGTTTGCGACACGTGGGATTTCAGTGCAAGAATCTTCTACAGTTTACGGGTAAACTGCTGTCGAGTTGGCATATTTTGCGGACAATCGATGCGCTGCTGTCAACTCTTTACAGCGTGTTTCATGAATGGTCCGATTGGCCAGCACGAATCCCTCAGGGGTTAAAACCCCTCAGTTTTCCTACTCTTTTCGGCACACGACCCACCCACTGGGTGGGTGCCCCGGTCGTGCCCTTTCACGAAGTCATTTATGAAACACACTCTACGCAGCGTAAAGGAGGAGGATAGCCGAGGTCTTACTGGCGGCGCGGCTCTCCCGTGGGCAGAAAGGCCATACCGGCGATTGTGTTTCCCGAGGCGAGCAGATTGCGGACGCGTTCCGGATTGTCGCCCTCACGTGCGGCCGCCTGACGAAGCACGCCGAGCGCCGCGGCGGGCGTGGTGGCGGCGGGGAGGCGGAAGATCCACGGAACGTTGGCCGAGGTAAGCGACTGGTCGTTGCTCAGCGCGACCACGGGAACGAAACACTTGAGCGCCAACTGCTCGGCCAGATGCGCGGCGTCGCGATCTAGAGCCAGGATGGCGAGAGCGTGCTCGTCCATCAGGGCGTGCACCAGTTGGGTTGATGCCGCGCCCCAGCTTTGCCCGCTTTCGACGGGCACGAGCAATAGATCGCGGCCGCGCGGAGATGCTGCGCGTAAAACCGAAAGAACCTCCGGGCTCTGCGCCACCTGAGCCGCACCCGGGCCAAAGACGATCACGCGCACTGGCCCTGGAGGAAGATCGGCTGTGCGCGGGCCCACAAACTCCACGCCATCTTCGCCCACCCGCGCGTAAGGCGTTGGTGGTGGCGCGGGCGCTGCGGCTGCAGGCGAAGGCGAGGCATGCGCCTTGTTCATGCTTGCTGGACGGTAGGTGATGGCGCCGTTGTGCACCGTGCCGAGAAACATAGGCGCAACATTCTTCTGATTGGGATCGAAGATCATGTGGCCGGTGACGCCGTCGTATTGCTCGAGATCGGCAAGCGCATCGTGAATGCGCGCGCGATTCAGGCCGGCCGCGCAGATCGAATCGAGCAGAATATTCATCTGGTCGTAGGCCAGCGAGGCAAACTGCTCCGGGGGCTCGTGAAAGCGCGCCTGGAAGCGCCGGTTGAAATCGAGCCAGCGGGGGTCGTTGCGCGTGGGATCGTAGGGAAACACGGCTTCGAATCCCTCGGCAGCCGGCCCGGCCTGGGCCACCAGCTCCGGCCCCAGCGTGCGATAGGCGCCAAAGACGCCCTGCTTCATACCCATGGCGCGCATCTGCTTGAGAATTGCCGCGGCCTCTGATTCGTCAGCCCAGAGCACAACGGCGTCGACGCGGGAATCGCGAATGATACCCAGTTCGCGGGAAAAATCCGCGTCGCCGGGTAGAAACTTCTGTTCGATCACGACAGGGCGTCCGAGTCGAATGGCTGCGTTGCGGAATTTCTCCGCCGCCATTCGGCCGTAGCGATTGTTGACGCGGAGAAGGGCCACTCGTTTCAGCCGGAGTCGAGTGAAAACTCGCCTCGCCAGAGTGTAGGCCTGCACGCGATCGTCCTGCAGATCGGTGAAGTACCACGGGATGTAGGTTTCCGGAATCGTGGGGTCGGTGGAAGCCGAGTTAACGATGGGGAACTCCGCCTTCAACGCCAAACGCAGGATCATGTGCGTGGACTCTGAGCTGATGGAGCCGAAGACTGCCCACACATTTTCGTCGTAGACCATCTTCACGGATTCGTCGAGGGGCGCACCCCAGATGGCGGGATCGGTGGGCCGCTCCGCGCCGCCTTCCGCGCCGAATTGCCAGTTCGAGTAGTCGTCGTGCACCATGAGCCGGAACGGAGTGCCGCCGTAGCCGCCACGCGCATTGGCGTCGTCGATGGCCATCTGCGCACCGTGCAGCATGCGCAACCCGTACACCTGGTCGGCCTGCTTCGCGATGGGCCCGAGAAAGCCTATGCGCACTTCCTTCACGTCTTTGGGATCGGGAATGTCTCGCGCCGCGCCGGTGTAGATATTTGGGTGGGTGTAGTTCTGGAAGTACGGCTTGACGAAGTGCTCGTAAGGCTCGAGGTCCGGCGGAGTTCCGGCATAAGGTTCCACTGTGCGGTCCGCCGGCGGGCCCGGCGGATGCGCGCCGCAGGCGCACTGGTGCACGGTTTGGCCGGCACCTTGACTCATGAGAACGGCAGCGCCGCTCACGGCCCACACACATGCCGCCGAGAATATGATTCTGCGCATCGCTTTTCTCTCCGTCCAGGGCGACTGCCTATGACAACCTAGGCGCCGCCTTTCTCCGTACGAAACATGGCAATAGCCTCGATCTCGATAAGCAACTCGGGCCGGCAGAGAATGGCCTGGATGCCGGTGGATGCGGGCAGCGGATCTAAGTCCTGTTGCTTGTAGAACGTCGTGCGCTCTTCGTTGAATGCTTCGTAATCGCGCTCGATGTCGCGCAGGTAGCAGGTGGTGCGAACGATGTCGCGCCAGGTGCAGCCCTCGGCGGCCAGCAATCCGCCGATGTTGTCGAGGGTGCGCCGCATCTGTGCGCGAAAATCGCCGAGGTGCACGCTCACGCCGTTCTCGTCTATGGAGGCCGTGCCGGAGATCAGCAGAATGGTCACGCTGCCCAGATCGATTCTCATGCCGCGCGAGAAGGAACTGGGCTTGGCGTAGGCGTAGGCCTCGTTTAATACGCCGAGGTTGGTCATGGCGCGCTTTTTTACCGGCGCGTTGGCGATGGTTTCAAGAATCTCTGCAACTCCGCTCATCATAATGGCTCCTTCAAGAAGTTCCTAGAATGCGTTATGGTTGACGAATTCCATGGCTCAATCCCCTGGCAGTGGCGACCCAGATGTCGCTGCCTTGAAAATCGATGCCAAGAATGTAGTTGTGGGCAGGGGCCGTGGTGACGGGCACTTGGGCGACGTGTCCCTCGGCGTCGCGCACCGTCATCTCCGGCTTGCCGGTCGAGAGCGACGGACGATAGACGGCCCAATTTGCGCCGTCGTAGTAGGCCAGACCCTTGTCAGTGCAGAACCAGGCGCGGTTCGCGTCAACGCCTTTGACAGAATTAGTGAAGTTCGACGGCAGCCCGCTGTCCTTGGTCATGAAGTTGTGCCAGTAGCGCCCGTCGTAATGGCTGTCGCCAAAGTAGGTAGAAACCCAGACCATTCCGTCGACATAACTGACCGAGCTGGTGATGTCGTGTATCAGCCCCTGATCCTTCAGCACCACAACCTCGGTCTCACCGTCCGGGTCCTTGTACATGTCCCAGCCGCCGGACTTCTGGGTGTACTCGAGCAGGCCGCTGCCCCACACCGCGAAGTACACCTTGTCGGGAGCAGCCGAGACGCCGTAGACCCAAATCTCGCGCATGGGCGTATTGCGCTCGTTCCAGAGCGTCCACTCGGCAGTGCGGGTGTTCAGCCTGCAGGCCCCGGCAGCGGTCGCCACCCAGACGTTGTCGCCTTCCACGGAAACACCGTAGACCACGTCGTTGCTCAGTCCAGAATTCAGTTGCGTGTAGGTGTCGATGCGTCCGCCGGAAATGCGGCTCAAACCGCCCATGGTTCCGGCCCACACGTCGCCGCTGCGCTTGTCGAGGGCCAGAGAAAGTACGGCGCGATGGGCCAGGCCATCCTTCGTCGTGTAGGTCTTCCATTTGCCATTCTCGTAGAGTCCCAGTCCGTTGTCGGTGCCCGCCCAGATGCGATCTCCATCGACCAGCACCGCGAAGACGTGGTTGTCGGGCAGGCCGTCGGCGGTAGTGAAGTTCTCAAATCGGAAGCGCGGAAGGGCCAGCGCCACGGCGGAAATCCTGGACACGGGCGCTTTGGCCGCTCGCGTAGTCACCGGCGTGGCTGGAGGTTTTTGCGTGCTTGTGGCCTGCGGCGCGACTCTCGGGGCCGCTGCCGAGGCCAGCGCCAACACCAGTGCGAGGCATCTCAATTGCGCAGAGTTTCTCATCGCGTCCTCAGATACTCAATCAGGTCGTTGAGCTCGTCTTTGGTCAGATCGTTGGTGCGTCCATGCTTGTCCGCGGGATTGAAGACGGTCCAGATTTCTTCGAGCGAGGGTGCGGAGCCGTCATGTAAGTACGGGGCCATGAGCGCGATGTTGGTCAACTGCGGAGTCTTCAATAGTCCGGAACGGTCGGTGGACTTGCCGGTGCCGACATCGGAGATCTTGTGATCGGTGCCTTCGGGACCGCTGTGGCAATAGGAGCAGCGATTCTGGAGCGGAATGGGCTGGCCAAGTTTGTCGATCGCACGCTCGAAGAGTTTCTTACCGCGTTCCTCGGCCGGCGTAAGCTCGCCGTTCCGCAGACGCCAACGATTGGGCCGCGGCTCGAGGCCGCGGATGTAGGTGACGAATACGAGCAATACGTAAGGCTTGAGCCAAGCACATATCGCTCCTTTGACTTCCTCGCGCTTTGCGCTCGGTCGCTGTGGGCGACCGATTACTCAGTGCATGCCTCCGCCGCCTCCGCCTTCTCCGGGGCTTGTTTTTGCTGAGGCAAAAGGCAAGGAAGACGAGAACGATGGAGGCGTAGGAGAGCTCCATGAAGACATCCTGGTAGCCCTGGGTCGTGGCCTGAGCTATCAACTGGTTGTACATCTGAGCCAGAGCCAGGGCCGCGCCATTGGAAGCTCCAAAAGCGTGGTTATAGGCGCCGACGAGAGCCTGACGGTGAAGGTCGAAGGCGATGGTTCCGGGCTGCATGGCCTGCTGCAAGTGCTGTTCGTGCCACATGGCGCGGCTGGTGACCTGTGCATTGGTGATGGAAATCAGGATGGAGCCGCCGATGTTGCGAACGAAGTTGATGAGTCCTGCAACCTGGTTGCTCTGCTCCTTGGGCATTCCGACGTAGGCTGCGTTGGTGATGGAGATGAAACAGAACGGGAGGGGAAACATTTGCACGACGCGCAGCCACGACGCCTCAGCGAAGCTCATCTGAAGGTCGGTAACGACTGCCGCGTAACGGAAGGTGATGACGAGCATCAGGAATCCGAAAGCGGCGAGGTAGCGCGCAGAGATTCTGCCGGTGGCGATGCCAGCAAGAGGCATCATGAAGACGAGCGTGAGTCCGCCGTAGGTGAGGGCGAGACCGGCAGTGGTTGCAGTGTAGCCGAGCAACTGCTGGGTAAATTGCGGCTGAAGAACGGTGTTGGCATTAAGCACGCCGCCGACCAGCATCATGAGGAAGCAGCAGATGGCGAAGTTTCGATAGCGAAAGAGGCGCAGGTTGATGAGCGGCTCTTTCTGGCGCCACTCCCAGACGAAGAGGCCGATGATGCCGGCGACGAGGAGTGCGGGGAAGACGCAGATGAGGG
>CAVXOO010000008.1:0-28741 GCA_963762945.1 uncultured Acidobacteriaceae bacterium
AGTGGAAGAGCCAGTTGCAGGAGGGCGCTGCGGGCGTATTCGGCGAGGTGCGAGCAGACCAGGCGGCGCCGGTCGATCTCAAAGCGCTGCACGCCAAGATCGGCGAACTGGCGCTGGAGAACGATTTTTTAGAAGGGGCGCTCACCAAGGCGGGATTGCTGAGCGTAAAGCGATGATCGACCCGGGGCACGATCTTCCTATCAGGAAGCAAGCTGAAGTGCTCGATATCAGCCGCAGCACGGTCTATTACCAGCCGCGCCCGATCTCGGAGGCGGACCTGTGGCTGATGCGCCAGATCGACGAGCTGCATCTGAACTATCCGTTTGCCGGCAGCCGCATGCTGCGCGATCTGCTCGGCCATCAAGGGCTTGAGGTGGGCCGCCGGCACATCCGCGCGCTGATGCGAAAGATGGCGATCGAGGCCATCTATCGCCGGCCCAACACGTCGAAACCCGCGCCAGGACACAGGATTTATCCGTATCTGCTGCGCGGCCTGGCCATCACGCGGCCCAACCAGGTGTGGGCCATGGACATCACGTACATCCCCATGGCGCGCGGCTTCGTCTATCTGGCTGCGGTGGTGGACTGGTTCAGCCGCCGCGTGCTGGCATGGAAGCTGTCGATCACCATGGAGACTAACTTCTGCATCGAAGCGCTCGAAGAAGCTCTTTCCACGAATGAAAAACCTGAGATCTTCAACACCGATCAAGGCAGCCAGTTCACCAGCGAGGCCTTCACCGGGCGGCTAAAAGAAGAAGGGATCAGAATCAGCATGGACGGTAAAGGCCGCTGGCGCGACAACGTCTTCGTCGAGCGCATCTGGAAATCGATCAAATACGAGGAGGTCTACCTGCACGCCTACGCCTCAGTCCACGAGGCCAGAACTTCCATCGGCCGCTACCTGGAGTTTTATAACTCCATCCGGCCCCACTCCAGCCTGAACGCGCAAACGCCCGATCAGGTATACTTCAACCGCCTGCCAGAATCCATGGCAGCCTAAAAAACAAAAGCAAGAACTTCCACTAAGGAAAAAGCAAAAACTGTCCGAAAGACCGGGACCACCTCAGTCCTTTCCGATCACACTACGATTGCCATCATTCAAATTGTATTGACAAGCCTCATGATTCCTGGGCTGATCGTCGCTGCTGAAGTGGGCTCACTGGTCCCTGCGGCCTGCGTAAACGCACTGATTCACTTCGCCATATGCTTCTTCGTACTTCGTTTCGTTCCGGCGTTCAAACGTACCCGTGCGTGAGTGCCCACCTATGTTGGGTCTGATCTGGTGACGTGCGCTCGCCGCCTCCCGGCGAACCGGGAGGCGGCAAGCGTGAGCGCAACCGCAGCTACTCTACCGCGGCTTCTTCAGCAATCGGTTCGGCAACGGGCTCGGCCGCAGGCGCCGCTGCCGCGGCCGCTGCAGCAGCCAAGTCTTCCGCGGTGACTTCGGCCACAACCTTGACCGTGACACGCGCCGTGACTTCGCGGTGCAGCCGGATGGCTACCTTGAAGTCGCCCAGGCCCTTGAGCGCGTCGCCCAACTGAATCTTGCGGCGATCGAGCTCGAAGCCCTGCTTGGCAAGCTCCGCGGCGATATCGGCCGATGTGACCGAGCCAAAAAGATGGCCGTGCTCGCCGGCTTTGCGGGTAAAGCTCACCACCACGGGCTCGAGCTTGGCTGCCAGCACCTCGGCTTGTGCCTTCTCCGTGGCGGAGCGGCGCGCGGCCGCGGACTTCATCTGCTCGATCACGGCCTTGTTGGCCTCAGTGGCCTGCATGGCCAGCTTGCGCGGCAAAAGATAGTTGCGCGCGTAGCCGTCGGCAACTTTCACCACTTCTCCGCGAAAGCCTACATTCGCTACATCTTCTTTCAGAATTACTTCCATGGAAATTCTCCAAATTTGTAGACGCGCGCCAGGGGCAAAAGCCCCGGACGCATTTTGCGCCAATTTCGGCACGCGACCCACTCACTGGGTGGGTGCCCCGGTCGCGTCCTGATCCAAAACTCGACTGGCGTGCAATCGTTTAGCGGCCTTACCAGTCAACTCAAGGTACGGCAACTCCACAGGCCGCGAATTGCCGCTCGACAAACATCCCGGCTTAGTGCCTGGTCGCGAACGGCAGCAACGCGATGTTGCGCGCCTGCTTGATGGCGCGGGTCAGGCGACGCTGGTGCGTAGTGCACACGCCGGTCAGCCGCCGCGGAACAATCTTGCCGCGCTCGGCTACGAACTGCCCCAGCAGCTTCACGTCGCGATAAGGAATCGCGTCGAGCTTCTCAGTGCAGAACTTGCACACCTTCTTGCGGCGGAAAAACTTGCCGCGTCCTCCGGGACCGCCGCCGGGCCGTCCGCCGCTGCGCGGGCCGGGGCCCGAGCTTGGGCGCGGTTCGGATGGGGCTGGTGACGATTGCGGTGCGTCCGCCGTGGCGGGCCCTCTTGCTTGGTTTTCTTCAGGCATCGTGTTTCCTCTTTGCTCTTGTTGTTCCGGCCTGGCCGGAAAATTCTTGTAGGGGTCAGGTTTCAGGAGTCAGGGACCAGAAGAACAGCCTTCGCGATTCCGCCAAACCTTGTCTTCTTGTTCCCTCGTTCCCTTGTTCCCTGCTCTTACGCGCTGGCCGGAGCCGTTTCGGCCGCGACCGCGGCTTCGGCAACGGGCGCAGGCGCTGGCACCGGTGCGGCCACTGGCACTGCCACAGGCGCAGGCGCAGCAGGGCTCATCGCTGAGCGGCGAACCCCGCGCAGGGCCTTCACCTTGGCCAGACGCTTCTCTTCCTCGTCGATGCGCACGGTGATGAACTTGATCACCTGCTCGGTCACGCGCAGACGACGCTCCAGTTCCAGCACCACCGGGCCAGTAGCTTCAACGGTCAAGAGAATAAAGTTGCCATCGTTGAATTTGCGCACCTGGTAAGCGAGCTTGCGCCGCCCCATCTTCTCGGCCGACTTCACCACACCGCCGCCTGTCTTGACCGTATTGCTTAGGCTCTCGATCAGCTTGTCGGCTTCTTCGTCCTCCACATCGGGACGGACGATAAACATTACTTCATACAAACGCTGCATTGATATTCCTCTTCTCGAATCGTGAGTCGTGAATCGTGAACCGTGAACGGAAATAGCAGACAGAAAACAGTCCGCGGCTCTCAGTTTTCTTGTTCCCTTGTTCCCTTGATCCCTTGCGGGGTCCCCTTCGAGCGATCTTTGCTCGATGGGGTGTCTTGTTCCCTGTCTTTCTTATTGAACTCGTTCATCGCGGCTGCCGGTCCCTCGCTCAGGATGCGCCGCGTGGCCATCGCCACCCGGTCCAGCACCTCGTCCAGCACCGTCAGATCCGCCTTGCGCATCGGCGACAGCAGATAATCCCTGCCCGGCCGTTTTCCGCCTGCAGCCGCAATCGCTTCAGGTGGTAAATCCGGCCCCACGCCGATCCGCAAGCGCAACCACTCCTGCGTGCCCAGGGCTGCGGTTACGCTGCGGGCTCCGTTGTGCCCCGCGGGCGAACCGCGCTCCCTGATCTTGAAGCTCCCCAACACCAGGTCCAACTCGTCGTGAATCACGAGCAGGTCCTGGGATGGGTCGGCTTCAAATTCCTCAACCAGTGCGGCCACAGCTGCTCCGCTCAGGTTCATAAACGTCTCCGGCTTGGCTAGAACCACTGTGCGTCCTGCAATTCTGCAAGTCGCCGTCATGGCCCGGCAGCGCCGGTTTTGCACCACAACGCCCTCCTGCTGGGCGATGCGATCGATGGCCATGAATCCCGCGTTGTGCGGAGTCCACAGATACTCGAGACCGGGATTTCCGAGCCCCACAACAATGAATGGGCCATTCCGGCTCGTTTTGCCGGAGCCTCCGGCGAGTGTCTTTGTCTCGCCGGAGCGATCGGTCTCGCTTGCTTCCGCCAAGGCTTACTTCTTCGCCTCGGGCTTTTTCGCTTCTGGCTTCTTGCCCGCGGCAGGCTCTGCATCGCCCTTGCCCTTCTTGGCAACCTCAGGCTCTGCCGGTGTAGCTCCGGGCTCACCCGGCGCAGCCGCTCCTGCAACCGCGGCGCCTTCCACAACCTCCGGCGTCGCAACCACTTCCTCGCGGATGTGCACGACGTGGGCCACCGTGGCGTCTTCCGGGGTCAGGTATTTGATCTTGTCGAAGTGCGGCAATCCGCCCACGCGGATACCCTGGTGCATCGCCAGCTCGCTCACATCCACGTCGATGTGGCCGGGAATGTCCGCGGGCAGGCACTCGATTTCCACTTCGCGCAGCACCTGGTCCAGGATGCCGCCCTCGGCCTTCACGCCAATCGGAACGCCCAGCAGCTTAACGCGCACGCGCACCCGCAGAGCCTTGTCCAGTGCAATGCGCTTCAGGTCGATGTGGATGAGCTGGTCCTTGATAGGCTCGCGTTGCCAGTCCACGATCATGGCTTTGGCCGCGGGCTGGCCGGCAACTTCCACGTCAAAAATCGTGTTGTGCCCGGTCTCGGAGTAGAGAATCTTCAAAATCTGCTTGGGTTCCACTTCCACGGCGATCGGCTCGTGGCCGGGACCGTAGAGCACGGCCGGAATCTTGCCCGCGACGCGTACGCGGCGCGCGGCATTCTTGTTGAACTTGCCCTTGCGGGGCATGGCTACGACGACTTCTGGCATCTCTCGTATTCTCGTTTCTTCTCAAAATCGGGCACGGGAAAACAGCTTCCAGCTTCCAGCCGCTAGCTTCTAGCTAGTTCTTTCTGCTGCGAGCTGGATTGCTCCGCTCCCTTTGTAAATGCAGCTATTAGCTCTTAGCCACTAGCTGCTCGTTGCTGTTGCGCGGCGAATCAACCCACTCGCCGCTCTTTCCTTCATTCCTTCGCTGGAATGCGAAGGCTGGTTTCTGAACCGTACAAGCTAGCAGCTAGAAGCTAGAAGCTGCGCTTAGGAGAACAACGTACTAACGCTCGTCTCCATGTGAATGTTTTCAATCGCCGAACCCAGCAGGCCCGCGATCGAAAGCACCTTAATCTTGCTCACTTTTTGCGCCGCCTCGCGCAGCGGAATCGTGTCCGTCACCACCAACTGCTCCAGCCGCGAGTTGGCAATGCGGTCGATCGCCGGACCAGAAAGCACGGCGTGGCTCGCGCAGGCATACACCGCCGCCGCGCCACTCGCGTACAACGCATCCACCGTTTTCACCAGCGTGCCGGCGGTGTCCACAATGTCGTCGATGATCAGGCAATGCTGGCCTTCCACGTCGCCCACCACGTGCATCACTTCGGCAACGTTCAAATCGGTGCGGCGCTTGTCCACAATGGCCAGCGGCGCGCCCATCTTTTGCGCAAAGAATCGCGTGCGCTCCACGCCCCCCGCATCCGGCGAAACCACCGTCAGGTTAGGAAGGTTCAGTTCCTTGAAATGACTCACCAGAACCGGGCTGGCAAAGATGTGATCGACAGGAATATTGAAGAAGCCCTGAATCTGCGCCGCATGAAGATCGACAAACAAGGCGCGGTTGGCGCCTGCGGTCGTCAGCAGGTCGGCGATGAGTTTGGCGCTGATGGCTACGCGCGGGCGGTCCTTGCGATCCTGGCGGGCGTACCCGTAGTAGGGAACCACTGCCGTGATGCGGGCCGCCGAGGCCCTCTTGAGCGCGTCAATCATAATAAGCAACTCGATCAGGTGCTGATCCACCGGATAGCAGGTGGGCTGCACCACAAACACATCCACGCCGCGCACGTTCTCGAGGAGTTGGAAGTAAACCTCGCCGTCGGCAAAACGCTGCAGTTTTACCTGCCCGACCGTGACCCCGATATGCTTGCCGACATCTTCAGCAAGCCGCGGATTCGCAGTTCCGGAAAACAGCTTGAAGCGTTTATCCTCGCTGAGCTTGCCGGGCTTCTTGCGCTCCGGCGCTGGCTTTCCGTCCTTGCCTTTGGAACCATCCCCCGGCCCGCTCCCAGATACACCTTTGGGTGCGTCCTTGCCGCCTTCGGGCCTACCCGACTCCGGTTTCTCCGAACCCGTTTTGCCCGAGTCCGACTGCCCCGGCTGTTTCTCTTCCAATGTCACCGCGGACGTTGCCGTTTCCATCTGAAGCACCTCCATGCTGGTTGGCTATGGCTGCGTTTCTTTTCTGAGCTATTAGCTGTTAGCCGTTAGCTTTTAGCGATTCTGCGGTGGGTCCAAGGGCCTCGTTCCCGCAAAATGAGCTAAGGGCTAAAAGCTAATGGCTAATAGCTGCTTTCCTGGCTGGGCGACCAGGATTCGAACCTGGATAAATGCCTCCAAAGGGCATTGTCCTACCATTGAACGATCGCCCAACATCACGGTCAGCCGAGGCTGATTTTTCTTTACCCAAAACACCACTGTCAACGCTAAAAGCAGCTACTCGTGGGTTCCCGATCTTAAGTCGGATTCCATCCCGTTGATGGTGCCCCCGGTCCCTCGCCTTTGGGGACCGGGGATACCTCGCAAGATTCAGCTTCTAGCTCTTTCGTGCCCTGATGAGGAGCCTCGTCCCTCGCAAAATCAAGCTAGAGGCTAGAAGCTAACAGCTAAAAGCTGCTCTTCAACATCTGCTCCCAGTACTCTCGCCGCGGCAGGGTGCGTGTCAGCACCGTCTTCCGCACCTTCAGAGCCTGGGACTCGCTTTCAATCCTTCCTTGCGCCGCTTCAGCATCTCCCCGGGTCTGGTACAACCCGAAGAGCGCCGAACCGGACCCCGACAGCGCAGCATACAACGCTGCCTCCGGAGTTCCGGTGGCCGCAAGAATTCGCTTGATCTCTGCAAGGGAGGGATGCTGGGGAAAGACCACTCGTTCGAAGTCGTTCTCAATCCAGCTCGTGATCCCGGTGCGGACAAGCCCAGACCTATTTGCCTCTTGCGGTCCGGCCAGGTCTTCTCCCGCGGAGAAGACACCGGAAGAGCCTGCTTTGCGAACCCACCCAGGACTCCTCGGGAAGGCTGCTGCGTAAGCATGGCTCGACTTTTCCAGTCTATCGATACTTGCTTCCGGGGTCAAACCTTCTTGGGCGCAAAGCGCATCCCAGTCGCGAAATGCCTGCGGCGTCAACACGCCAACCTCGGGAACCACCACCACGCACCACGTCGGCTCAAAGTCTGGGAGTTGAGAGATCTTCTGTCCCCGGTCCTGCCCCAGAACCAGGCCACCAACCAGAAACAGCGGCACGTCAGAGCCAACTTTGGCGGCAATCTGCAACTTTCGCGCCGCCCAAACGGCATCGTAAAGCCCCAGTCCATCGTCCCTGGTCCCCAGCCCCTGCCGTTCCAATTCTCTTTCCAGGCCCTTGAGCGCCGCAACCGCATTCCCCGACCCAGCCCCCAGCCCACCCTGCACCGGAAGACGCTTTTCAATATGGATGTCAACCTCAGCCCTGATTTGAAGCCCCCCAAGCGCCAGCGAAACCATCTTCCAGGCAGTGTTTTTCTCGTCGCAGGGCACGCGCAGATCGTTCGACGTCAAATGTAGTCTTGTTTCGTCCGCTATCCTCGCACTAACTGTAACCACATCATGCGCTTCCAGCGTTTGGTAGGTGGTGACAATGGAGTGAAACCCGTCTTCCCGAGGCGCTCCCAGATACAGTCCCAAATTGATCTTCGCGTGTGAACGAACCGCTGTCGGCATACCGGATCATTGTAGAGGGTTGAGGCGCGAGGGACCGGCAAGAAGCCGCTTACCCCAGAGCAATCGCATGAGTAGAGTTCGTTGACGAACGAGCTTCGCCTTCCACCGCGCCGTAGGCGCAGCGATTATTAGCCCCGCGCTTTACAGGCTGTTACGAAACCAGACCGTGACCAGGTTTTGTAACAAGGGCACGGCTTCAGCCGGGCCGCAACTGCTGCAAAATGAGTCTGGGCTTCAGCCCCTGCTCATCTCAAATCACTGTGCCTGGCTCGTTTCGTAACAGCCTGTCCAGCGTGGTGAAGCTGGCCCCCAAAGGAGTTTCAGCCCCGTAGGGGCGATGCAAATCCGCTGGAGAACCTCTCGGATCCGCGTTCATGCGATTGCCCGGTGTTTACACCTCTCGCGGCGAAAAGAAAAGCTCCGCGCACTCGTACCACGCAGCAGTAAAAGCCACGCCGGCCAAGTGCAGGATTCGCTCGGTCAGGCGTGGCTCATGGAGAATCTGCGGCGGCAGGCTTGCCGGCCGCAATCAGGCCGCTGGCTTGTATAGGAAAGCTCCAGCCACCGTCCCGGCAACGGCTTCCACCAGCCCACCAGCCGTGGTGTTAAGCGCAAGGTGCCTGGAGAAGAGTTCAGTGACCAGCATAAAACTGGCGTTGGGCAGCAAAATACCAATCACCCACGCGGTGACGCCGGCGTAGATCGCGGTCTTCCAATTCGCGCCGAAAAGCGGCCGGAAACCGACATAGATCAGAATCGCGACCATGCCAAAAACGATCCCGATCACATTGAATTGCAGAATCTGGGTATTTGAAAACTCATTCTTGCCCAAGGCAAGCAACCCGTCGGACCAGCTCTGCTGGAGCCACAAGCCATCGACCAGGTAACCTAGAATATCGATGACGATTCCAGCAACCAGGCCACCGAGTAACAGGCGGACAATGTTGATCTTCTTCATTACGCCTCCTTGCGTATTTCTTGGGGGGACGTGGGGAGTATACGCGGGCCTCAAAACGCCGCGCAAGATGAAACTCCCTGCACAGTTCCGCCGCTCTTGCGCCGCTGCTTGGCTCGGCGGCGGAAATGCGGCCCATATTGTTCGCGATGCGAAAAAGCGGGTGGTACTCTGATGCTTCACCCACTTCCACGGGAGCCTGACGCGGGAAGATTGCCGCGCAGGAACACGCCATGACCGATCAGCAATGGAACACACTCCTCGCCGCGGTTCGCGGTGAATCGCTTCACCCGCTTCCCACCGCCTTCATCATCGACAGCCCCTGGCTGCCGAATTGGGCGGGCCATTCCATCCTCGATTACTTCACCAGCGACCAAATCTACCTCGAAGACAATTTGAAGGCCTTCGACGCCTTCCCAGGGACCATGTTTCTGCCCGGCTTCTGGTCGGAGTATGGCATGTGTACCGAACCCTCGGCCTTCGGCTCGGTCTCCATCTGGGGCGAGAACGATTTTCCCTTCGCCATGAAGGTGCTGCGCTCCCCCGAAGAGGTGGATAGGCTTTCGAAACCCGATCCCCGCAAGCACGGCCTATTGCCCTTCGTCATCAAGCGCCTCGAGCACCTGCAACCCGAGATCGAGAAGGCCGGCCACAAGATTCGTTTCGCCGTGGCGCGCGGGCCGCTCAACGTGGCCTCCTTCCTGATGGGGACGACGGATTTCCTCGAGGCCATCAAGACCGAGCCCGAGCGCATGCATCAACTGCTCACCATGGTCACCGATTTTCTCGTCAACTGGATCGCATACCAGCGCGAAAAATTCCCCTCGATCGACGGCATCTTCCTGCTCGACGATATCGTCGGCTTTGTGGGCCGCAAAGACTTCGAGCGCTTTGCGCTGCCCTATTTGCAGCGCGCCTACGACACAGACGTAACGATCAAATTCTTCCACTGCGACGCGCCCGTCAAAGCCGCCGCGCCCATGCTTGAGGCGGCCGGAATCAATCTCCTGAACTGGGGCGTGCAGCATACGGTCACAGAGCTGCAGCAGTGGACCAATCACAAAATCGCTCTCATGGGCAATATTCCGCCGCGCGATGTACTGGCCGAAGGCACGCCAGCCGATGTCGAGCGCGCGGTCCGCGAAATGCTCGCGCCGGTCGAGGACCGCACGCGCCTGATCGTCTCCTGCGGCGGCGGCATGCCGCCCCAGGCGCCCACCGCAAATATCGAGGCCCTCATCCGCACCGTCGAAGAAGAGACGCGATAGTCAGGTGAGTCAGAACTTCGCATCAGTACAAAGTTGTCATCCTGAGCGGAGCGCGTTCGGGGCCCCGAATTCGCAACGCGAATACGGGGTAAGCGGAGCCGAAGGATCTGCGGTTGCTCTTCAACGACTCTTAGGCTCGCCACACCAGGTTTGAGCCGGCAAAGTTGTCCATGGGGCCGAGAGCCGCGCTAGACCGTTGCCGCTGCGCCACGTCGTTCGGCCGGGGACCCCCTTCGCGAATCAGGGAACTTCGTCGCCACACTTGGCGTAACAATATTAGTGCGTGTTTCATAAATGGTTTCGTGAAAGGGCACGACTTCAGTCGTGCCGAAAAGGGCAGCAGAATTGAGGGGTTTCAACCCCTGAAGGATTTGCCCGGGCCAGTCAGACCATTCATGAAACTCGCCCCGGGACCACTTCGGAGGCTTCTATGCCCTGCCTGCTCTTCTTCGGCGCGCTCTATTTCCTCCCCACCATCATTGCCGCCGTGCGGCACACGCACAACACCGCCGGAATCCTGCTCCTGAACCTCTTTCTCGGCTGGACCGTGGTGGGCTGGTTCGTCGCCCTCATGATGGCGATATTTTCCATCCCCGGCTGGGCCTATTACTATCCTCATCGATGGTAGAAAACGGCCGAGAGCCCGCTGAACTGGAATTGCCAGCTTCCGCAGTCGTCAAACCGCACTGGGCGCTGCGCGACTGGATCGCCGCCGCGGCGCTCTTTGCGGCCACCGCCGGCGTGGTGTTCTGGCAAAACGCGCATGTCGCCGTCCTCTTCGATCTCAGCTACATTCTGAACACCGCCGAGCGCATCGCCCTCGGCCAGATCCCCTACCGCGACTTTCCCCTGGCCCACGCGCCCCTCACATTTCTCATTCAGGCCGCGATCATCCGCCTAACGGGCCGCGTGATTTTTCATCACGTTCTCTATACCGCGATCGTTGGCGGGCTGGGCACCGTGCTCACGTGGAGGATTGCGCTGGCTCTCCTGCGCGGACGCGTTGCCGCCGCGTGGACTGTGGCATTGCTCGTGGCCGCGCCGCTAATTTTCCTAGGCGTCTACTCCATCGTCCCCAATCCCGAGTACGACTGCGACTGCGGTTTCTGGCTGCTGGTTGCGCTGTGGTTCTTGCTGCGGATCGATCTCGCCTCCGATCCGAACACGACGTCTGTCGAAAATGAGCGCTGCCATCCCGCACAATCAAAGACCGGCTCTAATCCTGAGCAATCACGAATCGGTTGTCATCCTGAGCGAAGCGAACCGCGCACGCGGCTCGCGAAGTCGAAGGATCTGCGGTTGCTTTTCGGGAGTTGGGTGCGCCCGCGCCAGATTGCTCTTGGATTAGCGGCCGGTGTCGCCGTGGTCATTCCTGTGTTCTTCAAACAAAACATGGGCCTGCCGTTTCTTCTTACAGCGGTGGGCGCCGCAGTGGTTCTACTCGCTCTAAAGAAACTGGGTGCCCCACGTCCGGGGTCCCCAGCGACAGATCTTAGTCGCTGGGGTGGAGGTCCCTCGCTTTCAGGGACGTGGGATAGCACAAATCTCGACCCACTCTCCCCACAGGCCGAGAAGAACCTCGGGACTGCACAAACACCGGGTGCCCCCGGTGCCTCGCATCTGGGCACCGGGGATAGCACGAGCCCATCGCTCGTCGCCTTTCTCGCCGGCGCGTGCCTTGTCCTCGTGGCCGCGGTCCTCGCGATCCAATCGACAGCCGGTCTCGGCAACTACTTTCATTGGACGATTCAATATGCCGGCCAGCGCCGATTGCCAGCACTCAGCCTCATGCTAGGCGTTTACAGCGACCCCACGCTTGCGTGGACATTGCCCTGCATCGCCGCCGCGTTGATCCTGCTCTGGCTGAACCAACAAACCAGGGTGCCCCATCCATCGCGCAGCTTCATCGCGCGAAGGGTGGGATCCCGCTGGCCGCGGATCGCCGTCTTCGCGCTCCTCGCCGCGCCATTCCTATTTGCGCTCTCCTCCCTGCTGCGATACGACGACCCCGACGAGCGCGGCGACGCCCTGCTGGCGCTTTGGCCGCTGCTGCTCGTGCTGGCCGCAGCATTAGCCCTCAAGAATCTCTTCGCATTGCCCCGCCGTGGTGAGGGTCGCGGCCCGTCACTTCGCGCCTTCCTCCCACTCATCCTGCTCGCCGCAATTCACGGCACGTTTCTATCGCAGCAACTTTGGGGATCGACCTACGGCATCTGGCCGCTGCTCATTCTGCTGATCGCGGAACTGCTGGCCTTTCTTGCGGAGTTCTTGCCGCGCGCAGCCGATTCGCGCCTATTCGCTTCCGTATTTGTTCCCGCGCTCGCCGCAGTCATTGCCCTCACGCTCTCAGTCTGCGGAGCCTTCTACACCGCGAGCGAAGAGCGCCTCTCCTACGCAAATCTCCCCGACGGCCCCGCCGCGCACTCCGCGTTTCCCGCGCTTCAAGGCCTCGCCACGCCGGGGCCTTACGTACCGGAGATCGACGAACTGCTCCGCTACGCGCAGGCCAACATCCCCTTCAACGACGGAATCGTTTTGATTCCCGGAGAAGAACCCTTCTATTTCGCCACCGGCCGCACTCCGCAATTCCCCGTGCCGTTCTTCGATCCCACCATCGATCCCTACTCGCCGCACGAGATTGCCGATCTCGTCCGCGCCCACAACATCCGCTGGCTGATTGTGAAAACCAATGTGCAAACCAAAGAAGACCCCACGCCCGATCGCGCGCAATTGATGCAGCAACTGATGCAGGAATTCACCCCGGCAGCGCATCTGCGCGGATACGACGTCTACCGGCGCTAGGCTGCGAGCTGGAGAGATTCGTGGTCTCTCACCCTCTCGCAAAGAACGCGAAAGGATGGGGCGCCCGGCAACCTAGCTCGCCGATTTCTTGTTCCCTCGTTCCCTTGTTCCCTTGTTCCCTGCCTTTTTCAACTGCTCCCAATCCTTCACTGTCTGGTCCGCGTAAGCCAAACCAAACTCCGCAATCGCCTCCGCAAAAGCCTCGCCCGACCCCACGTAGCCGGCAATCACCTGCGCATCGCCCGATCGCCCATGACCGCGCGCCAACAGCTCGCCGCACACTTCGGCGTAAGCTCGCAGGTTCGCGCCCGCCAGGTCTTCAATCTCGATCGATCCCTTGTGGTCGTTCAACTGGCGCACCAAATACTGCCGGCCGTCGATGTGCGTCCAGCCCAGAAACGGATCGTTCTGAATCTGCATTGCGCGTTGCCCCTCGGCCACGCGCTGGCCGTTGTGCTGCGCAGGGTGCGCGTCCGGCAGATACGGCGCGTAGGCCGACGCGGGCTCCTCCTTAATTTGCAAAAATAGCGGATCGCCGGGGCCGTTGCCCTCGAAATAGATGACGTAATCCCGCCAGCCCACCGATCCGGTGCCCACCACTTTAAAGGCCACGTCCACCGGCCGGTAAAAGTCGAGCAGGTGCTGCCGCTCCGGTTGCAGCATCTCGCGATAGGGACCGAGCGAAGCCAGCACATCCGCGGCGCGGGCTCCCGTCACGCGCGTGAGCATGGGTTTCGATTCTTTGAAGCGCCGAGCCGCTCCGGGCTGCGCGGAAACCGGTTCCGTGAGTTGCTCCAGCGTGTGCGCCGGCGTCGAGCGCAAGGCCTTGGCAAGCGCCGCGTGCACCGGCTTTGCCAGGCCCAGCCGATGCACCTGGAAGCGGTTCACTTCCAGTTGTGGCATGTGGGCGAAGGCGCGCATTTGCCCGGCATAACGCTCGGCGCACGCCATGGCTGCACGGCGCGCCGAGCCGTCTTTATGACCGCAGGCGCGTCCGGCCAGCACCAGCGATGCGGCCATGCGCTTCAGGTCCCACTCAAAGGGGCCGCGAATGGTCTCGTCAAAGTCGTTGATGTCGAAGACCAGCCGGCCGTCGGGCGCGGCGTAGGCGCCAAGGTTCCGAACATGAGCGTCGCCGCAAAGCTGGCACACGATGCCGGTCGTGGGCAGTTGCGCCAGGTCCGCCGCCATCACCGGCGCAGCGCCGCGAAAGTACGCGAAAGGCGCCGCCGCCATCAGTTGGTACTTAAGCTGAATCAGCTGCGGCACGCGGCCGTGCATCGATCGCTCTACGATCTCGAGGGCCGGCGTCTGCCGCGCCTTGGGTTCGAGGGCCTGGTGCTGGTGGCGTCGCATCTGCTTGCGCCGCGCCTGGCCCAGCGCACGGCGTTCTTCAGGAGTTGTCCAGTGCATATTGCGCAACATACACCGTCCGCTTCCGGCGCGCAACACATGCACCGCAGTGATTTACACTTTTCACGAAGCCCTTCCTCTTTCCTCCCCGGCCAGAAGTCACTCACCCGGGCTACTCTCCCGGATTTCGCTCTTGGAGGAGCTCTCATTGACGCGATCTGCTGTATTTTTGATTGCTGTATTTTTCGCCCAGTCTCTCGTTTCCAATCCGCGTACCGCACAGGCGCAGAATGGTCAGCTTACCGTTGATGCAATCTTTGCGCACGAACCGTTGGTGCCCAAGCCTCCAGGGCAACTCGCCTGGTCTCCGGACGGCAAACACCTGAGCTATCTCGATGGCGGCGAGCTGATGGATGTCGATCCCGTAACCGGCAAAGTCCACGTGATGGTGAGCGCGGCCAAGATGATTTCGCTCGCCAACCGGGACGGCTCCGAACGCGACCGCGATCATCGCGACCGCTACAACATGGCCAGCTACCTGTGGGCGCCCGACTCTGCGCATCTGCTCTTCGACGCCGACGGCCGCCTTTGGCTCTACGATCTGCACAATGGCACCGGAGTCGAGATCGGCTTTACGGAAGCCTCTTCCGGCGACGATCCCAAATTCTCGCCCGATGGCCGCGGCGTCTCCTTCATTCGCGATCACGGACTCTGGGTGGCAAATCTTCGCGATCCCAACGCGCCCACCCTCGCGGTTGCGCCCGCACCCAGCGCTTCGTCCACCAAGGGAGAATCGTCCGGCAAAGCGGAATCGATACTCAACGGCGAGGTGGGCTGGATCTACGAAGAGGAGCTCGACGCGCGCAGCAACTACTTCTGGTCGCCCGACTCGCGGAACATTGCTTATCTGCAGACAAACGAGAGCGACGTGCCGCGCTATCCCCTCACCGACTGGATTCCTACACAGGCCCAGGTGGACTGGCAGCGCTATCCCCAGGCCGGCGACGCCAACCCCCAGGTGCGCGTGGGCGTGGTCGGCGCCAGGGGCGGCAGGACCAATTGGATGTACGTTCCCATCAAGGACGGCGACTACATCCCCCGCTTTGGCTGGGTCGATCGCAAAACTGTCTGGGTCGAGACCCTCAGCCGCGACCACAAGCTCCGCACATTGTTCTTTGCCGATGCCGACGATGGCGAAGCGCGGAAGATGCTCGAGATCGGCGACGAGAAATTTCTCGACGAGAACTACGACGTATCCGTGGGCGATGGAGCTATCGTATTCACCAGTTGGAGCGACGGCCATACCCATCTCTATCGTTACAGCTACAACGAGGCCAAGCCGCTCGCGGCAGACGCCAAACCGGAGGGTCAGCTCACCCACGGCGATTTCGAAGTCACCGGCGTTTACAACATCGACATCGCGCGCAAGCTGATCACCTACGCCTCGAACGAAGGTAATCCCCTCGAGCAGCAGGTCTGGGAGGTGAATTTCAACGGCCAGCGCAGGCAGTTGAGCGCCGGCGCAGGTTTTCACGACGCCAACTTCGCGCCCAACGGCGGAACCTTTGCCGACACCTACTCCACGCGCACCACCGCGCCGGCCATCCGGCTCTGTCATGCCAACGAGGCTCCGGCATCAGCCGGAAATTGCCGCGTCTTCTGGGAGACGCACGCGCTCGACGCCTACCATCTGCAAGCGCCGCAGCCATTCGAGGTAAAGGCGCACGACGGAACCACCCTCTACGCCACGTTGCTGATGCCTTCCGGCCAAACCACTCCCGCCACCGTGCCCCTAATCGTCAATCCCTACGGCGGACCCGGCGACCAGGAGGTATTGAACAAATGGAAGGACAACCTGCTCTTCGATAACGTGCTCGCCGAGCACGGATTTGCCGTGCTGCGCGCCGATAATCGCGGCATGGGCAACCGCGGACGCGCCTTTGCCCAAGCGGCCTGGCACAACTTCGGTCCTGTGCAGCTTGAAGATCAGTTGACAGCAGTCGACGCGGCGCTCAGCAAATATCCGCAACTCGATTCCAACCGCCTGGGCTGGTGGGGATGGAGCTGGGGCGGCAGCTTTACACTTTACGCCATGACGCACTCCGATCGCTTCCGTGCGGGCGTTGCCGTCGCCCCCGTCACCGACTGGCGCGACTACGACTCCATCTACACCGAGCGCTATCTCGGCCTTCCTGAAGACGACCCAGACGCCTATCGCGACTTCTCGGTAGTGAACTCGGCGGCGCAGTTGAAAGGGCGGCTGCTCCTCGCGCAGGGAACCGGCGACGACAATGTGCACATGGGAAACACGGTGCAGTTTGTCCAGAAGCTGATTGAGGCCGACATCCCGTACGACTTGCAGATCTATCCGCGCAAATTGCACTCCATCAGCGGGCCCGACGTACGCACCAGCCTCTACAACCGCATTCTCGCCGAATTTGAGATGTACTTGAAGCCGCCGCCGGCTCCCGGCGGCAATTAGGAAGTATCTGAGGAATCCTTGATGTAGGGGTTTGTATCAGGGCGCGGCCGGGGAACCCACGCAGTGCGTGGGTCGCGCGCCGAAAAAAAGTGCCTCAAATGGCGGGTTGTCTTGTATCAGGGCGCTGCTACACAGGCCGTTACGAAACCATGTGGCGACCAAGCCTTGTAACAAGGGCACGACTTCAGCCGGGCCGCGAGTGCCGCAAAATGAGTGTAGGCTTCAGCCCCTGCTGCCTTGGCCTATTGGTAGTGAACGCAATCGACTGGTTTCGTAACAGACGGTTCCACCACGCCAAAAAAAGTGCCTCAAAAGGCGGGTTGTTTTGTATCAGGGCGCGGCTTCAGCCACGCCGAAAAAAGCGCCTCAAATGGAGGGGGTTTTAACCCCTGTGGGAAGTTTTTCCAACACGAACCCGCGCATCGTTCGATGCCTAGCCCTTGCCCCTTAGGGGCAATCGACAATAGCCCAGGGTGGAGCGGGGAGCGAAACCCTGGGAATGCTACCCCAAAGACCTCCGCGCCCCGGAGGGGCGCGGCGAAACCAACCAAACGGCTCCACATCAACAGGAGACCCGCCCTAGACCTCGTGGCGATTGAAGAGATCGTCTTTCTTGCGGCGGTCACACTTGGTGCACTCCAGGCAACACACCAGGAGCACGGCCACGCCCACCGTGACCAGCACGGCAAGAACACTTTCGTTCGCCGTTAGCCATTGCGTCAGGGTTTGCATCTTGAGTCACCGTCCCCGGAGCAATCAGCCCCTCGGCCGAAGATCGACCGGCTCAACTTTGGTAGCGGCTGAATGCTATAGACGATCATCAGCCGCCCGGGTCTACTTTTCAAGCTGCTTTAGGATAATTCGGTGACCAAAGGCGTAGGATTCTTCTTGCAAATCAGAGAAGAAAAGGCGAAAATAGTGCGCAAATGGCCACCGCCTCCAACTCGCCCTTCGCCCCCGCTCCCGAGGAGTGGCCCGAAGAGCTCTTGAATCTCGACCGGGAAACCGCAGGTGCCAGGCGCGAGCCCGAAGAACCTATCGACAAAAACTCCCCTCAGGATTCGGCCCTCAACTGGCTTTTCGTCGATCTCAACTCCTACTTCGCTTCCTGCGAACAGGAAGCGCGTCCCGAGCTGCGCAACCGGCCCGTGGGCGTGGTCCCCATGATGGCCGATACCACCTGCTGCATTGCGGCCAGCTACGAGGCCAAGGCCTTCGGCGTCAAAACCGGGACCATCGTCGCCGACGCCAAACGCATGTGCCCCGAGATCGTTCTCGTCGAGGCCCGCCACGAGCTCTATACCGATTTCCATCACCGCATTGTCGAGGCCGTCGAAAGCTGCGTGCCTGTCACCGCCGTCTGCTCCATCGACGAGATGGCCTGCCGCCTCATCGGCCGCGAGCGCCCCCTCCTCGCCGCCATCGATCTCGGCATGCGCGTCAAGCGGACGATCCAGGAGCGGGTCGGCCCCATGCTGCGCAGTTCGGTCGGCCTCGCCACCAGTCGCTACCTGGCCAAAATCGCCAGCGACATGGAAAAACCCGACGGCCTGGTGGCCCTCCCCCTCGACATTCTCCCCGAAGCCCTGCGCCAGCTCACCCTCCGCGATCTGCCCGGCATCGGCGCGCGCACCGAAAAGCGCCTCAACGAAAAAGGCCTCACGACGATGGAGCAGTTGCTCGCTCTCGACTCCGAAAAGCTCGGCGATCTCTGGGGTTCGGTCTGGGGCCAGCGGCTTTGGCACTGGCTGCGCGGCGAAGACTTCGAGATGGCCGAGCTCGAACATCAGAAGTCGATCAGCCACTCGCATGTGCTGGCGCCCGAGATGCGCACCCCGGAGAAAGCCTGGGCCGTAGCCCACAAGCTGATCCACAAAGCCGCAATGCGCCTGCGTTCCAAGGGCCTCTGGGCCTCGAACATCGGCCTCGCCATCGGTTTCGCGGTGCCGCGTTCTGAAAACACGCCCGTCTCCCGCTTTGGCGTACCGGCCCGCGGATGGCGCAGCGAGATCAAGCTCCACGAGTGCCAGGACAATCAAACCCTCATCGCCGCCCTGCGCCGCCTCTGGAATTCGCAACCCTCCGGCGAGCAGTTTCAACATCCCTATTTCGTCGGCGTACAGTTGAACAACCTAGTCCCCGACCGCCTGCACACGCTCGCCCTCTTCGACGGCCTCGAAGACGAGCAAAGCCGCACCCGCCTCAACGCCACCATGGACCAGATCAACGACAAATACGGCATGAGCACCCTCGCCCCCGCCGCAATGTTGACAGCCTACAAAGCCGCCCCCACCCGCATAGCCTTCCACAGCATCCCCGACCTGTTCTGATGGACCGCCGGACTCGTCTTTGTGTAGCGCCGGCTTCCAAGCCGGCTGTAGCGTGGGTCTCCTGACCCACGCGGGCATCATTGCGCTGCCGTATCGAGCGCCTTCATTTGCGTGCCCCGCACCCTCGTCCCGTAGGGACGAATCGAGAATAGCCCAGGCCGAAGTCCGCGGAGCGGACTGAGCCCTGGGATTCTGGGATTCCATTGCGCCCTGGGATTTCATGGTGGCAAATCGCGCTCGTCCCGTAAGGACGGATCGAAAATAGCCCAGGCCGAAGTCCGCGGAGCGGACTGAGCCCTGGGATTCCATGGTGGCAAATCACCCTCGTCCCGGAGGGACGGATCGAAAATAGCCCAGGCCGAAGCCCGCGGAGCGGACTGCGCCCTGGGACAGCGATGCGCCTGCGCGCCGGGCGTCCCGGAGGGCCGCCCGAATCTCATCCCCAAACATACCGTGGATCGTATTCGATCCGATGTTTCTTCAAGAAGGCGACAAATTCTGCTTGAAAATCGCGTTTCTGATGGTGCTCATTCTGGCGGGCGATGTAGGCGAGCGTAGTCTCCACCTGCGCCCACCCGATGGAGAACGCCCCATATCCCTCCTGCCACTCAAACCCCGCGAACCCGCAATCCTCCTGCATCCAACGCGAAGATTCACTCTTGATTTCGCGCATCGCCTTGGCAATCGGCAGGGAGGACGGCAAAGACAAAAGCAGATGAACATGATCGTCCGTTCCACCGACGCCGAGGGCTTTCATTTCACGCTTGCGTGCAACTCCACCCATGTACGCCCATAGACGAGGCTGGACATCTGGCGGGATGAGTTTGCGCCGTTCCTTGGTCGAGAATACGCAATGGAAAAGCACCGAGCAGTAGGTGTGGGACATGATGGAATCCTAACTCAGCAACGAAATGCGCAAAAATTCGTCCGGCCCTCCGGGGCGGACGGCCTTGCGCCGGCCTGAATTCCCAGGGCTCAGTCCGCTCTGCGGACTTCGGCCTGGGCTATTTTCGCTCCGTCCCTCCGGGACGAGGGCGACGCCTCCCCTTCGGAATTGGAGTTACGGAGCGAACAAAACCCTCCGACAAAGGGGGCCACGAATGATTCATCGTGAACTTTCAGCGTCGGTGAAAGCCGTCCTCCAGGATGGAGAGCCACGAATCTGTTGATCGCAGCCCATTGCGCCCGTGAAGCAACCCTCCCGGAGGGAGGGCCGAAAATAGCCCAGGCCGGAGTCTGCCGTCAGGCGGACGACGTCCTGGGGAATCTTTCAGCGTCGATGAAAGCCGCCTTCCAGGATCAGGAGCCACGAATCTGTTGATCGCAGCCCATTGCGCCCGGGAAGAACCCCCTCCCGGAGGGAGGGCCGAAAATAGCCCAGGCCGGAGTCTGCCGCCAGGCAGACGACGTCCTGGGAAATCGCAGGCAACGCCCCGGGCGTCCCGTAGGGCCGCCCGAATCACGCGGCCAATCAATGCGCCAGCGCCTTCGCATTCAACTTCCCAATCCGCCCATGCGGCCCCACCACAAACGGCAACGACAGCGCATTCCAATCCCGGTCGGCATCAGCCGCCTCATGCATCGCCGGGTCTGGATGGAGCGCGCGCCAGTTCCGCCCATCGTCGGTAGAAATGTCCGTCCCGTTCGGCCCAACCGTGATCCAGGTCTTGCTCGCAGCGTCGTAGGCCACGGCCGAGCGGTAGCCGTGCGGCGGGGTTTCGGCAGGCTCACAAACGTAATGAACGAAAGCTCCCTGCAGACCGGGGCGGCAAATGGCTGCTGTTCCACTTGTTGCATCAAGCGCTTTGAAGTCGCCACCCACAGCGATCACAACGCGAGATTCTATGGGCGGATTGTCTGAAAAGATGTGGTAATTGGCTGCTAGAGAAAAGCCGCCAGCCGACTTGCCAGACGCGAGTTTCAAACTTGTTTCGTTCGCATAGATGCAGTACCGACCGCACCCTGGCGGCAGGGGTAGGGGGCCTGTGTAGAGCTTGGAGTTGACGAAATACTGCGAGTAATGTAAGGTGCTCGATTTACCGCCGGTAACAAAGAGCACCCCATAGGGAACCTCCACCATAGAAGAATTGCTTGCCGCGAAAATCGACTCACGCGGTTTTCCGCTCTTGCCGGCATGCGAAATATAGATGGCGCCATCATGTCTGGTCCAGGTCTCTCCTCCGTCTAAAGTGTTATAGGACGGGAATACCGGCGATCGCTTCCGCATAAATAAATACCGAAATTGACGCCCATCTGGGATGGGATCTCCAATCACCACCGCACCAATATCCCTCCGGCGTGTTGCGATCATCGCATCCCAAAACCCATCCGGATCCGGATTCGTGAAAACCAGCTTCCACGTCTGGCACCCATCCGTCGTCTTATACAGCCGCGACAAATCCCCCTTCCCGCTCGACATCACAATCGCCGTATTCGCATCGAACGCCTGCACCCCGCGAAAGTCCAGATGCTCCGCGCCCGGCGGCACGGCGCACGTCTGCCACAAATATCCGCCATCCTCAGTCCGCAACACGGTCCCATTCGTCCCCGAGGCCCAGGCCACGCCCCCGCCCACGTTGTCGATCCCGCGCAAATCGGCCGTCGTGTGCGAGTCCTCAAGATCCCACTGCGCGCGAACCGCGCTGCAACCCACAAAGAGACACGCAAACAAAAGAACCTGTCGATGCATGCGAAACAGTGTAGAACAGCGCCGCGACCAGTGAAGCTGTGGGCCCGAGCCGAACAGCCTGTTTCAGGCTTCAGGGGCGGGGGCGCGGCATCGTCTTTACGTGGCCGCTGCGATCGTTCCCAGTTTGGCCTCTGTCTGCGCATTTCCCATTTGGCACCACCGAATACCGCTTTCGCGCCGCCGCCAATTCGCTTGCGGGAACGCCCACCGCCGCCGTCGACTACAATTCTTGGCGAGCCATGCCGGGCGTGTTTGCTCACCCTGTGGTACTGCTGCTTCCCCTCAGCCGGTGCTTGAGGATGCCCCGATCCGCTTAGAGCCGATGAAGCGGCAGCGCTCAGAAGGGGTGAATCGCTTATGTTTCGGCGCGGTGTGGTTTTCGCTGCAGTCGTCGTTGCTATTCTCGGGTTGCCCGTGCCGCTGCTGGCCAGGGCGAACATGTATTGGCATCAACCCCATTACATGCCGAGCGTGGATGAAGCCTCCAACCGGCTGCAATTCCTCTCTCCGCACTTTGCCCCCCTCGAGGGCAACATCAACCTAACCGTTGGCTACTCTCTGCAACGGGTCAACGTAAACAAGCTGGGCATCAACCTCTCGTTTACCAAGAGCGGCGTCAACCAGAGCAGCCAGTATTACTGGTCCTGGTGGGGCGGTTATGTCGCGCCGGTTACGACCCCCTTCAAGGACGACATTGTCACATCGGTCGTCTACGCCGACGTATCTTACTTTGAGATATACAACAACGCGCAGGCCGTCGGTTATCCGTCCACGTGGTGCGTGGATTACGCCAACCGCGGACCTCAAACCACCCGCAACAGCACCATTTGCGTTGTTTCACAGGCGGATGCAGATGCGCTGATCGACGCCCTGTCAACGCTGGTGGTGGCAAGCGGAGGGAACCTCGATGTTTCTCCCGGCATGGAGATGAAACCGTCTTCGGACAAGGAATTCCGGAATCATCCCGATCGTGCCGGGCTGCAGATCACCAGGATGGATTTCGATGGTCCGCCTCTGCTGGCTGGAATAAAAGAGGGGGATGTTATCCGCTCCGTCAATGGAAATCTCTGCACGGGGGAGACCACCTTCTTGGATGTCTTCTACAAGACAATTCGCGAAAAGCCCGACGGCGGCACTGTGCACATCGAGCTTCTCCGCAAGAACAATCCCATGGCCTTCGATGTGCACTATCCCAATCCGGACGAGAACGTGGCAGCCTTGCGCCAGCAGAGCGCAGCGCCGTCAACCAGGCACCCGGTGGGGTCCGTGATTCAAGTACCGTCCGACGCCGGTGCACCATCTGTGCCCGGCCCCGCCGTTCGTTTTGGCTTCCAGGTGCGTGCGGTTACCGATGCCGACGTGGCGCCGATGGGCCTGGCCAAGGCGCGCGGCATCGTGATCATCGACGTAGAAAAGGGCAGCCTCGCCGAAAAGATGGGTTTCCTGCCTGGCGATGTGATTGTCGAAGTCAACAACTCGGAGATCGGCGACCAGGAACTCTTCGGCCAGTACGTGCGCAGCGGCGCGGCAAAGAAGTTCAAAGTCTGGCGCAAAGGCCAGTCGCTCGATCTGGTCGTGCCGGAGAGCATGTAGCGGCAGTTGTCGATGCGAGGGCCGGAGATGAAGCTCTCAGGCCCTCGGTTCTAACGGCGTGCTTCCGCGGCGGAAAAACCTACCCCAAAGCTCGAGGCGCCTCCGTTGGATTAGAATGCTAGCCGAGCTAATCCGGGCGCGTCCGTTCACCCTGTAGCCGCCGTTGTTCCCCCGGCCGACGCAAGCGAATCGCCGGAGCCGCGCGCAGTTTTGGAGCACCGGTATGGCTCGGAAAGGTGAATTGAACATGTCTCGCAACGGGGCTTTTCTCGCGATCGCGTTTTGTCTTGCCCTCCTTCTTCCTGCCTCATCGCAGGCCAAAGTCGTCACTTACTGGTATCAGCCGCATTACATGGCAAAAGTGGAAGACGCTTCCAACCGCCTGCAATTCCTTTCTGCCCACTTCGCTCCGGGAAACTCCTGGGGCTATGTGACGCCGTCCTCGACCAGCTTCACCCTCGATAAAGCGAGCGAGAACCCCTTGGGGCTCAATCTTTACTTCACCGAAAGCGGCGAGACAGAAAAATGCACCGGTCTGCTTTCCCCTCCCGTCAAGGTTCCGTACAAGAAGCAAGACGTCGTTTCCATCGTCTATTCCGACATTTTGTTTTTCGAGCTGCGGAACATTACCAACGAGACCGGACCGGCCCCATGGTGCGTTATTCCCTTCGCCCCGTCGGCCTCAGAGAATATTCTGTGCGTGCCAACCCGCGAAAACGCCGAGCAGGTGATCGACGCTCTCGCCACTCTAATGGCGGCCAACGGCAATACCATGAAGGTTCCTTTCGGCATGGCGCTCAAGCAGAGATCGGAAAAAGAGCTTCGCAAGCATCCAGAGGAAACCGGATGCGAGGTGCTTCAGGTTGATGAAGACGGGCCTCCCTCTCAGGCAGGAGTCCTGGAAGGCGACACTCTGCACATGGTCAACGGCGCGGTGTGCACGCCCGATTCTGTGCGAGCCGGGATCGCCGAGGCCTCCGAAAAGCCCGACGGAGGAGTGCTGCACGCGGAGATACTGCGCAAGGGAAACTCCATGCAGCTTGACCTGCACTATCCCCACGTAGCGGTGGATGCGGCTGCGTTGCGCCAGCAGATTGCCGCGCTTTCCGAGCCCAATGCGGCGCAGCCGGGCGCGGCCGCATCGGGCGGCGTCGCGCCTCTGCGCGGGGGCTTTCATCTGGGCATCAACGTGCGCGCCGTGGTGGACTCCGATGTGGCGGCGCTCGGGCTGCCCAAGGCAATGGGCCTTCTCGTGACCAAGGTCGAGAAGGGCAGCATTGCAGACGATATGCAACTGCAGGTCGGCGACGTGATCCTCAAGGCCAACGGGACCGACGTCGGCGATGTGGATGCCTTCGGTCAACTGGTGCGCAGCGGCGCGGTCAAGAGTTTCCACGTGTGGCGCAAGGGACAAATCCTGGATCTCGCCGTTTCGCAGAGCATGTAGCCCGCCTTCCATCGTGTTTTTTTCGGGCCGGAGACGGAGGTTTCCGGCCCTTCGTTCTTCAGCCGGAGCTTGAAACACCCTTCGCCAAACGAAGCATTGCCAACGCGCCCGCGTTCGTCACGGCGTGCGCGTCATCAACTCCACAAACATCTTCTGGAAGCGCGGCAAATCCAAATCGAGCTGCGCGTGCACCAGGCCGACGCCGGTCGCGGGCTTCAGATTTTCCGGCCAGGTCAGCGTATCGCCGTAGCTGGCACCGTGGCTCAGGTCCACGTCCATGTAGAGGGGCTGCTCTTTGGTGATGATCGTGCGATCGATCCACGCACACGCTGTAAGCTCGTCCCACATGTAGGAGCGATTCTGGCTCCACGCGGCGATGTATTTGGCCGCCGGCGTCTGCGACTTCGCTATCGCGTCCATCATCGCCTGCGTAAACGGCGCTTTCACCGAGATATCGGCGGTAGTGGCCTCGATGCGCGGCCAGCCGGCGCGCAGCACAATGTGCGCGGCCTCGGGATCGAACCAGAGGTTGAATCGGCCAAGCCGTAACGGTGCACGGCTTCCGCGGTGGCGTCCGTGCTTCCGTCGTCGGCGACGACAATTTCGTGTTCGATCGCCTCGCGGCGGAGCACGCGCGTAAGCGCGGCCAGCGTTGCCTCGATCGAGCCTTCCTCATTGCGCGCGGGGATGACTACCGAGAGTTTCACGCTTAACCCCGGTGTCCCGCCACGGCGGGCTCGCGCGCGCGGTAACGGTTCGCGATTTCCGAGATCATGCCGGGCAGATCGTGCCGGATGCGCCAGTTGGGGAAGTGCGCGCGCAGTTTGCTGAGGTCTGAGATGTAGCAGATGTGATCGCCCGTGCGGGGCTGATCTTCATACTCGTAGGACAAAGGGAAGCCGAGCTCGGCCAGCATCTTGATGGTTTCCAGAATCGAGAGGCTGTTGGCGCGGCCGCCGCCCAGATTGTAAGCCTCCCCGCAGCGCGGCTGGCGCGCGAATTCCAGGAACAGCGCCGCCACGTCGTTGCAATGGATCTGGTCTCGAACCTGCTTTCCCTTATAGCCGTGGATTATGTATTTGCGGCCCAGCACCGCGCTCGAAACGATGTACGCCAGGTAGCCATGAAGCTCCACCGCGGCGTGCTGCGGACCGGTCAGGCAGCCTCCCCGAAACACGCCCACGGGCATCCGGAAATACCGGCCGAACTCCTGGCACAGGACATCGGCGGCCAGCTTGGAGGCCCCGAACAGCGAATGCAGGCAGTGATCGACGGAAAGATTTTCCGCGATGCCGTCCAGCCCATCCGCGTAGTCGTAGCGCGTTTCCCGTTCCACCAGCGGCAGGCGATTCGGATTGTCGCCGTAAACCTTGTTGGTGCTGGTGAAGCAGAACGGGGAATCGCGGCAATACTCGTGTGTGGCCGCCAGCAGATTCAAAGTGCCGGTGGCGTTGATGTCGAAATCGTCGAAGAAAATCGCCGCGGCCTTGTCGTGCGAAGGCTGCGCTGCGGTATGAATGATAAAGCCGGGCCGCTCGGCCTTGAAGAGAGCCGCGATGGCGTGGCGGTCGCGAATGTCGAGTTCCACCTGGCGGAAAGCCGGCAGATCCTGCCGCAGGCGCTCCAGCGTGGGCCGGGTAGAGCCGGCCGGTCCAAACAGGCGGCCGCGCATGTCGTTGTCGATGCCGATGACCTGCCAGCCGTTTTCGCACAGGAGGCGTACGCAGGCAGAGCCGATCAGTCCTCCGGCCCCGGTAACGAGAGCTTTCACACGATCAATTATAAGGCCCGCCCGTGGGGTTTTACGGCCAACCCCACCTTGATGCGCAAGGCTGGCATATCGGGGCCCCAATGTCTACGTCAAAATTCCCATCACCAACACGCGCGGGCAAAGTTCGGCGGAGCTTTGCCGCCGCATGGCAGGCCGTGCCGCTGATGCGCTGCGCGGTTGAGACCCTGGCGTCCAGCCCCAATCTCGAGCTCATCTGGGCGAGTCCCCGTCACATTATTACCGTCACCAATGAGATTCTCGGGAAATTGGAGCTATTGGGAAAGGATTTGGCCGCCTATTCCCTCGATGCAGTCAAGATGTTCCATCGGGCTGCTGCCGCTTCGGGATTCTCGCCGTGAGCCGGCTTCCCTACGCGTTCGCCATCTGAAGTTCCGCGGACTGCCCGGCCGGAGCGCCGAAGCGCATCCGTAGAGATTTCAGCCCGCGCAGACCCAGGTTTTCGCGCCACACTAGCTTTGCGCCCGGCTCCATAGCGAGTTGCGGCAGGCGGCGCAATAGAGTCGAAAAAGCGATCTGGCCTTCCATGCGCGCCAGCGGCGCTCCGAAGCAGAAGTGGGCGGCCCAGCCAAAGGCCAGGTGGCGATTATCCTGCCGGGTCAGATCCAGCCGGTCGGGATCGGCGAAACGCTCCGGGTCGCGATTCCCGGCGGCCATGACGGCGATGACCGCCTGCCGCTTCTTGATCTCCTTGCCTCCCAGCACAACATCGGCCGGGGCCAGGCGCGCGGTGTGCTGGCTGGGGCTTTCGTAGCGTAACAGCTCCTCCACCGCGGACTGAATCAGGGCGGGGTCCTCGCGCAGCCGCCGCAACTCCTGCGGGTGCCGCAGCAGAGTCAGTAGACCGTTGCCGATTAAGTTGGTCGTGGTCTCTTGTCCGCCCACCATCGTGACGATGGAGTTGGCGATCACTTCCTCTTCGGTGAGGCGCTCACCATCGACTTCGGCGGTCATCAGAGAATGCACCAGTCCCTCGCGGGGGTTCCGCTCCATCTCGCGGATCGCCGCGCGGAAGTACAGGGTCATCTCATTGACCGCCTTCAGCACTCGCGCGGACCGGTCGGGGTTGTGCTGAAAATTGCCCAGCATTTCGGCGAAGGTCGCGGACCATTCTTTCAACTGCGGATAATCTTCGGTGGGCACGCCCAGCAACTCCGCGGTTACGATGGCCGGCAGGGGCTCCGCGAATTCGGAGATGAGCTCGGTCTGGCCGCGGCCGGCAAAGCCGTCGATCAAGCGCTCGGCAATGCCTGGATATGTTCGCGCATCGCCTCGACTCTCCGCGTGGAGAAGGCCGCCGAGGCCAGGGTGCGCAACCGCGTATGTGCGGCGCCGTCCATGAACAGCATCTGCTTCACCATCACTTGCGCGATCGGGTTGAGCGCGGAGCAGCCCATGGCACTCAGTTGCTCCGGGGCCGGCGTCCGGTCCGCGACGAAGCGATGCAGCACGGTGATCACATCCGGATAGCGAGTTACCACCCAGGCGTGCAGGAATGGGTCCCAATGCACCGGGTCTTGCTCGCGTAGCCTTTGATACAGAGGATACGGGTCGGCAAGCACCTCGGGATCGAGGAGTTGGCAGAGACTGAGGCCGGTGTCCAGCATATAGATTTCGCCTAAAACAGCATACGTTCCAGAACCAGACCAGGACGATGGAGGGTTGGTACCAATTCAACCGGACCTGGAGTTGTGGAACTCTAGTACGGAGACCTTCTTTTTGCAACGCACGATTCTCTTTATCTTCGGAACGCGGCCCGAGGCCATCAAGCTCAGCCCTCTGATTCTGCGGCTGCGGGAGTCGCCGGAGGACTGGCGGTTGCAGGTGTGTGTAACCGCCCAGCACCGCGGCATGCTCGACCAGGTACTGGACGCGTTCGGGATCCGGCCGGATTACGACCTCGATATCATGCAGCCCGGCCAGACGCTGTTCCAGTCCACCTCGCGCATCCTCGCCGCGCTGGAGCCGGTCTTCGCCGCGGCCCGGCCCGATCTGGCGTTCGTTCAGGGGGACACTACCACCACCCTGTGCGGCGCCATCGGGGCCTTCTATGCGGGCGTGCCGGTAGCGCACGTGGAGGCCGGACTCCGCACCGGCGACCTGCGCCAGCCCTTTCCCGAGGAGATAAATCGGGTTCTGCACCGCGCGCCTGGCGGCTCTGCATTTCGCGGCCACCAGAGGGGCTGCGCGACAATCTGGCCGCGGAAAGGATCGTGGAAAACGTCTGGATCACGGGCAACACCGGAATCGACGCGGTGCTGTACGTTCGCGACCGGCTGGAAAACGGCCAGCTCACCGCGTCACCGGCCATCCCTCTGCCGCCGGGCAAGCGGATGGTCCTGGTAACGGCCCACCGGCGCGAAAGTTTCGGCGCGGGATTCGAACGGATTTGCCAGGCTGTGGCGGCCCTGGCCGGCCGTCC
>CAVXOO010000009.1:0-5647 GCA_963762945.1 uncultured Acidobacteriaceae bacterium
CTTTAGGGATGAAGTTGTACTTCCGTGGATTGAAGACACAGCCTTCACAGTGCACCGGTGTCGAGATGTGGATTGCCCGCACCAGCTTGTAGATCTCGATCCAGCGCCTTCTTCCCGTCGGCGCACGGATCGGGCTTCAGGTATTTGTTTAACGTGACGTCGCCCACGTCGTCGCGATCAGGGAGAGACCTCGAACTCGCGGCGCCGCAGGCCACGACCTGGTGGTGCAGCGTCGCCGTCACGCTCCAAATTGGATTCACAATCACCTGCCCGTGGATCCACCGCATGTCGAATGCGGGCGAGCAGCCGCCGTCGAGCTCCGCCGTCTGACCTGACCTTGGGATCGACGCCGCCCGCGGCGACGCCCTCCAGCGCATGAACGCAGCAACAGGCAGACCTGAACGAAGAGGAGCGACACATAACATCTCCAGTTCCTGCCGCGGATCGTTGGTGCGGAAGTTGCTGAGGGCAATCCCGCGGCCGGACTCCTTGAGCTTCTTGCAGGCGTGCAGCACTTCGTCGTCCATCGCAACCGAATCCGGAATCTCCGCGATCACTTTGTCCGGAGGCAACAGGGCCAGGAAGTCGCCGACCAGAATCTCGCGTGTGGTCACGATGAATGCTGGCAGGCTGTTGGAGAGGGTCGTGAGCCCGATCAGGCTCGACATGTCGATCACGCCACGGCTGGCCGTTTCGCCCTCGACCTGCGGAAAGCAATTATTCAGGCTTGAGCGGAACAGCAGCTTGTAACCAAAAACCTTCTCGTCCCTGGTAAGAATGGGCAATCTGGCGGCAAAGCGGGCTGGCCTTTGGTCATCCCCGTTGATATCGAACAGTGACATGGCATCCCCACTGAAACGTATCGGTTCAAAAGGTGGCTGGCTTTAGGGTTTGCCATTGGATTCCTACACTAAAGCGTAGTGCGCCAGGATCGGGCCGCAATCGGGGCAGCCGCGTTACTGGAAATTTCGGGCCGGCTGCTTCCCATGAACTCGGCTGCAGACGCACAAATGCCCGGCAAAGGCGCAGCAACCCGCCAAATTCTGGGCCGCAAAGGCGGGCTGAGGGAAATCTAAGAAGCGATGCAGGTTCTCTCAAATATAAATTTCGGGGAGATTCTCGATGTCGGAGTCTGCCGATTCCTGCTTCAGCCAGTCGGGAATCTTCAGGCCCTGGTTCCACGCCTTCTGGATTCCCGCCTGAATCTCGGACAGTTCCTGGTCCAGTTTATCGATGACCGAATAAGGAATGATCCGCACGCCGCGTTCCGTACCGGATAACAGGACCATATCGGTCTCTAGTCCAATGCCCGGAACCGCTTCCCGAACCCCTCTGAAGATGAATGCGGCCTGCACGATCGCCTTGGTCCGATTCGGCAGGCTGAAGTAGACACCCGAATACAGTTTGTCCGTGAGATAGTAGGCCAGGTCCCGCCCGGTTCCTTCACAAAGATAGGCGTTTGCGGGATAGAGCGTGTCGCCGTAATTGCCATAGAGAGCGGTGGTCATCTCGCCTTTTTGCTGTCCAAACGAAGCCGCAACGATGAGGCTGATGCCGCGCTCATTCTCGTCGGATCTGCCCCACACCATCTCCTCGTGCAGCGGCCGCAGCGCCGAGCCGATCACGGCTTGATGCTCCATACGCAGATCCTTGCCGTTTTTCTCCGCCTCTTGCAGGCATTGGCGTATCCGCGGCAGCGCATTGGCCAAAATCGGATGCGATCCCGTGGCGGCAATCACGTAACTCGAGGCCGTCAGGCTGAAGCGATCGATTTTGTTGACGGTGTGTTTGCCCGCGCCGGTCAATTGTTCCCTGTCGGCACATAGCAATATGCCGCCGCGATGAAGACGAAATCCGGCGATGAGGGTCATCGAACCGCCTTCAAAAAAAGCCGCCAGAGTTCCGGGCCGGAAACCAGCGCCAGACCACTTGGAAACAGCAAATTCCGAGAGTGGCCTCATCATAGGTCAGTTCGTGACTCAAGGTAAAGTAAACTGCCCCAAAAGTGGTATTACCTGGAAGGCTTTATGCGGATTACGGGCTCTGGCAGCCGCAGAGAACTGCGGCAATGGGCAACCCTGTTATATTTTTCCCCGTCCAACACCAAAAGAGCTAACATCTTGGTGCTGGTCGCCAACGGCCTGCTGTGCCCCCGAACGCACTGGGCATTATCGCGCCGCAACGGGAGCAATCAGATGCATACATTACGGATTCACCCTTTTCTCTGCCCCAATCCGATCGTCGTTATCGCCCTGTCTATTCTCCTGCTCTTTCCAGCGCTTTCGCCGGGCCAAAACCCTCCTCAAGCGGGATCTCCAGGCAGCCAGGCGCCCGCAGCGCCGGGTCCTTCCGCCAACCCTTCTCTCAGCACCACCGTCAACGAAGTCTCCTTCGACCTGGCGGTTCGCGGCAAACACAACAAACCGGTCCTCGACCTTGTGCCCTCGCAGCTCGCGGTCACCGACGGTGGATCGCCGGTTCATTTCTCTTCGCTTCGCCTGGTTGACGGTGCTTCCGGGTCCGAGCACCTCGTCACCCTGGTTTTCGATCGCCTGGACCCAGGCGCTGTGAAAGCCGTTCGCAGGATCATAGAAAATATCCTCGCGGTGATCCCGGAGAAGGGATATTCCTTCGCCGTTCTTCAGGTCAATGGCCGGCTCCGCCTTCTTCAAGCCCCCACCCAGGACCGCGGGCTCCTCGAAGCTGCCATCGCGAAAGCGACGCCCAATTCCTTCGTGCCTCTCCCGGCCGACCTGACCCCGGCCGAGAAGGCCCTGATCGCTTCTGCCCACAGCGACGTCGATACCCTCGACTCTGCCGACCGTAACGAAGAGAAGCTGATCCTCTCCGCGCTCGAGCAGTCGCAGCGTATCCTCGCGGATCACCGCAGATATCCTTCCCTGGCTGCGCTTCTGGCCCTCGTCCAAAGTCAGCGTCTACAGCCGGGCCGCAAGTTCATCTTCTATTTCTCGGCGGGAGTGGATTCGAGCGCTGACGCACGCGACATTCTCCATTCCATCGTCGGCCAGGCCAACCGCGCCGGCGTTACCATTTGTGCCATCGATACCAGCCGCGTCAATGGTCGGATCAGTTCCGCGCAGCAAGGCACCCTGGCCAGTACGACTCTCGGAAAGGGCACAGCGTCCGGCAATGTCAGTGCCTTCGGCACCGGCAATTTGGGAACCAGCGTGGGCAATGGGAGCCCCGGCTTCTCGCCGGGCGGGGGAACCAACAACGTCGCCGCCAGAAATATTGCCGGGTACGCGTTCGGCGACTTGAGCGGCGATCAAAGCCCGCTCGACGCTCTGGCCTTCGGCACCGGCGGCGTTTATATTGGCACCTCTGGCGGCTATAAACATCAGTTGCAGAGGCTCCACGATGACCTTACCAACTGGTACGAAGCCTCCTGGACGCCCCCCATCAAGAACTACGACGGGCAGTTTCGTCCCGTCGTCATTCATTCTCTGCGCAAAGGCATCTATCTTCGCGCTCGTTCAGGCTACTTCGCCGTCCCGCCCACTGAGGCCTCCGAGCTTCGCCCCATCGAATTGCCGCTCCTGAACATCCTCGCCGGGGCCACGCTTCCCAGCGACATGGCATTTCGCGCTGGAGTCCTGCACCTTGGCGCGCAGCCTGACGGAAACTTCGGCGAGGTGATTGTCCAGGTTCCTGTCGCGCAACTCGCGCTCCACGAGGATTCCACCACCCACATCTCTTCCGTCGACGCCGCCATTATCGCCGTCATTAAGGACGGCAAAGGCAATGTCATCGAGCGCTTCGGCCAGGACTTCCCCTTGCACGAAACACCTGACCAGTTCCGCCACGATCCCGGCCAGGTCATCACCTTCGAGGAGCATTTCTCCGGCGCGCCCGGCGTTTATTCCCTTGAAACCGCCGTCATGGATCGCCTCGCCAACAAGGCTGGCGCACAACGCACCACCTTTACCATCGAGGGCCCGCCACAGGGTCCGGCTCTCAGCGACATCGCCCTCGTGAAACGCGTGGACCCGGCTCCAGAAGACGACCTGGCATACGATCCGATGCTTTGCCGCGACGGCCGCGTCGTCCCTAACCTCGCCAGCCAGTTGCCCGAAGACACACGCTCCCTCTCGCTCTTCTTTCTTATCCATCCCGTCGCCGGCAGCCAAAGCCAGCCCGCGCTTCGTATGCAGATTTTTCGCAATGGCAGGATGCTGACCGAAATGCCCATGGATCTCGATAAAATCTCCGGCAGCGGCGCAGCCGTTCCTTACCTCGCCACCATTCACGGCCACGTCTTTGCTCCCGGCGAGTACCAGGTCAAGACCTTCCTCACGCAAGACGGCAGCACCGTTTCCAACTCGGCCGCTTTCAGCGTCGCGGGCGTCGCCACTGCCTCGAACGCGCCAGATCCTTCTCTCACAGCAGTCGGCTCCTCCAATCCCGAATCGGATTCTGGTCTGGTCTCCGAAGCCTCCACCTCCAACAGCCTGTTCGTCGTCACCAACGCCACAACTCCCGTCCCGCCGCCCAGCGATGCCGAGATCCAGACCACGATTGAAGAGGTTCGCCAGCGCGCCCTCGCCTGGTCCAATTCTCTCGAGAACTTCATGTGTTACGAGGTCACCAGGCACTCCGTCGATGCCACCGGGCACGGCGACTGGACCCTCAAGGACACCATCATCGAGCTGTTGAAATACGTCGATCACGAGGAGTCCCGCACCACCTTCATGCTCAACGGCGACCGCAGCGACGTCCAGCTCGATCATCTCGAGTTCATGCATTCCGCCGGCGAATTTGGCTCTTTATTCCACGTCATTTTCAACCCCTCCGCCCAAACCGCTTTCACCTGGAAGCAATACGCCTTCATCGACGGCCAGCCTGTCCAGGTCTACGCTTTCAAGGTTGCCCTTTCCAACTCCAACCTCTTTCTCTCGGATCGCAACTTCGACACCCTTCACGTCGGCTTCCACGGCCTGCTTTATCTCGATCCGGCTACGCGCAGCGTCCGCCGCATCAGCATCGATGCCGACGACATCCCCTCCCAGCTCCACATCAGCGCCACCAGCATCTCGGTCGACTACTCCTGGGTTACCATGCAAGACCACGATTTCCTGCTGCCGGTCCGCGGAGCCGTCGGTTTGCAGGAAGCCAAAAGCCGCCCCGTCCTCAATGACTTCGAGTTCCACGGCTACCACCGCTTCGGCTCGCAATCTCACGTGCTCAGCGACGAAGAATTGAAAGCTCTCCCCAAAAACTGATCCTCGAATGCGCGCATGAGACTCGCCGATGAATCCGTGTGGAATGCGATCGATGCCGCACAAATTGCTCGTTTGCGCAGACCACGGGCTCGATAGAGGAATCACGGCGGGCGCGCGCAGAATGAGTGTCCAAAAGAGTACATCCCTTACACTAAAGATTAAGGAAGATGGGGGTTCGACCGACCCAATAACCAGGCTGGGAGACTGTAATGCCGGAATTTGTTGCTTTCCCTTCTATTCCGTAGAAATTCTGTTACCGATTGATTTCAGCCCATCTTCCCAGACATCCCTGGAGATGGCATCCGACCTTGCCCAGCACTTTCATGCCCAACTCTGTCTCCGAACGTCATCCCTGTCTTCCCCATCACCAAGGTGCCTGACATGGTTCCCGTTATCGCATCCGCACC
>CAVXOO010000010.1:0-10112 GCA_963762945.1 uncultured Acidobacteriaceae bacterium
GCCGGCGCTACTCTGTGTTGGCGTGCCGGCAGAGATGCTCATTTCTTCGCCACTTATTCGCTTCTCCAGTATAATCCAGGAATGGACTTTCAGCTTGTGAGCGGCTACAAGCCCAAGGGCGACCAGCCGCGGGCGATTGAGCAGATTATGGAGGGGCTGGCTGCTGGGGAGCAGCATCAGGTTTTGCTGGGCGTGACCGGGTCGGGCAAGACTTTTACGATGGCCAAGGTGATTGAGCAGTCGAACCGGCCGGCGCTGATTCTGGCGCACAACAAGACGCTGGCGGCGCAGCTTTATCACGAGTTCAAGCAGTTCTTCCCTGGAAACGCGGTCGAGTATTTTGTGAGCTACTACGACTACTACCAGCCTGAGGCTTACATTCCTGCCGGCGACCTTTATATCGAGAAGGAAGCGACGATTAACGAGGAGCTGGACAAGCTGCGGCTTTCGGCTACGCGGTCGCTGTTTGAGCGGAGGGACGCGATCATTGTCAGCTCAGTGAGCTGCATCTATGGGCTGGGGTCGCCGGAGGCTTACTACGGAATGTTGCTGCTGCTTGAGAAGGGGCAGCACATTAGCCGCAAAGATATTACGCGGCGGCTGGTGGAGATTCTTTATGAGCGCAATGAAACGGATTTCAGGCGCGGGACGTTTCGCGTGCGCGGCGACGTGATTGAGGTCTTCCCAACTTACGATGAGTCGGCTTACAGGATTGAGATGTTTGGGGACGAGATCGAGTCGCTGGCGCAGATCGACCCGCTGTTTGGAACGGTGAAGCAGAAGTATTCGCGGCTGCCGATTTATCCCAAGAGCCATTATGTGGTGCAACCGGAGCGGAAGGCCGAGGCGATCGACTCGATTACGGCCGAGTTGGGCGAGTGGGTGAAGTATCTTGAGGGCGAAGGGCGCATGGTGGAGGCGCAGCGGGTGCACCAGAGGACGCGCTTCGACCTCGAGATGATCAAGTCGATGGGTTACTGCCACGGGATTGAGAACTACTCGCGGCACTTTTCGGGGCGGCTGCCGGGCGAGCCTCCGCCGACTTTGCTCGACTATTTTCCGAGGGATTTTCTGCTTTTTGTGGACGAGAGCCACGCGACGATTCCGCAGGTGCACGGGATGTGGCATGGGGACCGCAGCCGCAAGCAGAATCTGGTGGATTACGGGTTCAGGCTGCCGTCGGCGATGGACAATCGGCCGCTGAAGTTCGACGAGTTTGAAAGCCGCGTGCACCAGACGGTTTATGTTTCGGCGACGCCGGGGCCGTACGAATTAACAAGGTCGGCCGGGGTGGTGGTGGAGCAGGTGATCCGGCCGACGGGGCTGGTTGATCCAGAGGTTGAGATTCGGCCTGTAAAGGGGCAGATTGACGATCTGTTAGCCGAGATCAGGGACCGGGCCAAACGCGGCGAGCGGGTGCTGGTGACGACGCTGACAAAGCGCATGGCCGAGGACCTGGCCGGCTACTACACCGAGGTGGGCGTGCGCTGCCGGTATATGCACTCGGAGATTGAGACGCTGGAGCGGGTGAAGCTGCTGGCGGGCTTGCGCAAGGGCGAGTTCGATGTGCTGATTGGAATTAATTTGCTGCGCGAGGGGCTGGATTTGCCCGAGGTTTCGCTGGTGGCGATTCTGGACGCGGATAAGGAAGGATTTCTGCGCTCGGCGGGGTCGCTGATCCAGACCATGGGGCGGGCGGCGCGGCATGTTGAGGGGAGGGCTATTCTCTACGGCGATAAGATGACAGATTCGATGCGACGCGCCATTGACGAGACGGATCGGCGGCGCGTGATTCAGCGGGCCTATAACGAGGAGCATGGGATTACGCCGCAATCGATTATCAGCCAGGTGGATATGGGGCTGGCGCATATTTTGAAGGCCGAATACGGGGAGATCGACGAGGAAGAGACGGCGGGAGTGCCAGATTTCAAGTCGGCCGAAGAGGTGGACGGCTATATTGCGAAACTTGAGGTTGAGATGCGGGAGGCGGCGAAGAAGTTTGAGTTTGAAAAGGCGGCTCGCCTGCGGGATTCGATCAAAGAGTTGCGGGAGAAGGAGTTTTTGTTTGGGTAAACGACCGCTGGACGTTAGTTGAACGGAAGTGGCCAGCAGTTCCAGTTTGCAGCCTGTTCGAATCCATCATCACGCGGCAAAGCTTTTGTCGGCCCGCAGGTCGCCTAATCCATCGAGCAGTCCTGCTATGGAAACATCCTCGTCGAGGGCATCCCAGTGCAGGCCGCGGGTGCTCAGGCGTACCTGTTCGCGCTCCGCGGGTGTGGCGTGCAGCAGGCGGGGGAACCAGGCGAGAGGGACTCCGATGGTCCGGCCGTCGCTCAACTCTACCCACATCGAGTCGGCATCGAATCGAACCGATTTTGCGCTAACCGAAGAACTCATTCCACGCCCTCTCAATGCGCTCCCGATTGGCCGCCACGATTCCCATAAGGCGGCGCAACGTGCGGGCATCGTAGCCATCATTGTAAGCCACTCTCACCTCAGGACGCAGCCAGAATTTGGCCTCCGCACTGCCCTTCTCCACGTGAATATGGGCCGGCTCGCGAGGCGATCCCTCATTCGAATAAAAGAAGAACCGGAAGCCATCTTCTGCCCAGACTGTCGGCATGGCAGCATTTTACCCCGGTATCCTTGCGCGTGGACGGCGCTTTGAGATCTATGGTGTGGAGAGCACTTCGAGGAGATAGAAGCTCTGGAAGGATGGGTTGTCGTTGTAGCGGATTCTGGCCTGGATGGTGGCGTCGGGCGAAAGCGTGCTCAGGCTGGACGACGATGCGTTGCGGTAAAAGGCCTTCAGCTTGTCGAAGCCATTGTCGTTGCTGAGGGCGCGAAGAACGACGCTGATGGCGCGGCGGGGGCGCATGTCGGCCGGGTAGTGGGGCAATTGGGCGCGGGGTATGCCGAGGTTTCTGCACTGGGGGCTGTTGGGGTTGGTGGTGCGGATGCAGTAATCGATTTGGAAGCATTGCTTCATGGTTCGGCCCATGCAGGTGCTGACGAGGGGATCGGGCAGCCAGACGAGAACGATGCTGTCGCCGGCGCCGGGGAAGCCGGGGGCCTGGACGTAGAGGGTTTGCTGCATTTCGACCCCGTCCGGCTGGCCGAAGGCTGCCGAAACGGCTGGCGGAGGCGCGGCTGCGATCTCGATCGCGGGCGCAGACAGCAACCCGGCAAGCAACACTATCAGAAATCTGGAAGAAGTTTTCATAGCCACCTAATACTACAGATGTAATTCGCTGGGATGCCGCAAAAGCACAAGGGCCCGGGCCTAAAGGCTTTCGTGTTTTGCGGCTTTTTCAGGGGCCTGAAGGCCCCTGCTCCCTCCGAAGAATCCTATGGGGAACTTAATAATAAGAAACGAGGCAATTATGCCACGGAAAGAGGGCTGCGGCTCCTGAGAAGCCGTTTCGGGCTGCGAGAGGCCTGTGAGTCCGAGCGGCCGGCCTGAGATTCCCTGTCTCAGACAACCAGATGCCCCAATCAGCCATCTTACTGCTCAATGAGCAGATAGGTAGGGCGCAGCAACCTAGGTTTGAGCGCCATTTGGGGCCAATGACAACGATTCTTCTGGTCGACGACGACCCACTTCAGGCATCCCTCATGATGTCTATCCTCCGGCAACGGTTCGGAGAGGTGCGCCGGGCGACCGATGCAGCCGAGGCCTTGTGCCTGATTGAGCAACCCGAGTTCGCGAAGAAGCTGGGCCTGGTGATCTCCGGCCACTACACGCGCGGGATCGGCGGACCGGCGTTTGTGAACGAGTTGCGCACACGGATTCCCCACTTGCCGGTCTTGGTTCTGGGCACGGCGAGCGAGAACGCCGCCGACTACACCGCGGCGGATGTCGTCTTTCTCGAAAAGCCGTTCACTGCCGAGAAAATGCTCACCCTGACCGGCCAAATGCTCTCCCATCCTAAGGATGCGGTTGCTTGAAGGCTGACGTGCCGTCCGCGCATTTCCTATCCACCCATTGGGTGAGCCAAATCACACCTGACAAGCCTATGATGGTTAGAGAATAACCACGCGGGGCGGGTCTCCGGTTCCCCTTTCCCGCGACGGCGAAGATCGGCGAATATAATCTGGGAGTCAACATGGCAGCCTTCGGAAGTCTCTGTCTTCTTATTGCGTTAGCTTTGGCCGCCTACAATCTTTTGGCGGGAGCGGTGGCGTTGCGGCTGATCGCCACGGGGCAGCCGGCACGGATTTCGCCGGAGCGGCTGGCCGATACGGCGCGCCGGGCGGGAATTGCCGGCTTTGTCGCGGTGACTGGAGCCGCATTTGCTCTGGTCTGGTCGGTTTTTACCAACGACTTCTCGATCACCTACATTCTTGACCACTCGAACCGGGCGCTTCCGATTCCCTACAAGTTTGCGGCGTTGTGGAGCGGCCAGGAGGGTTCGCTGCTGCTGTGGGCGTGGCTGCTGGGAACTTACGGCTTTGTTTTGCGGCTGCGGCACAAGACCGATGTCAAACTGTACGCCTACGCGGGCACGATTCTGGCCGGTGTGCAGTTGTTTTTTCTGGCGATTTTGAACTTTGCCGCGCCGCCGTTTTCGCTGCTGCCTGGTTATGTTGCGGGGGGGCCTATTCCCGCCGACGGCAACGGGCTGAATCCCCTGCTTCAGTACCCGGAGATGGTGATTCATCCGCCGCTGCTTTACCTGGGCTACGTGGGTTTTTCGGTGCCTTTCGCATTTGCGCTCGGCGCGCTGATGATGCGCTACCCCGGCGAGAAGTGGATTCGCATTACTCGCACCTGGACGCTGGTGACGTGGCTGTTTTTGACCTGCGGGATTTTTCTGGGCATGCACTGGGCTTACGCAGTGCTGGGCTGGGGCGGCTATTGGGGCTGGGACCCGGTGGAGAATGCGAGCTTCATGCCGTGGCTCACTGGCACGGCTTTTCTGCATTCGGTGATGATGCAGGAACGCAAAGGCATGATGAAGAGCTGGAACGTGTGGCTGATTTTTTCCACGTTTCTGCTGACGCTGCTGGGCACGCTGCTGACGCGCGCGGGATTGGTGAGCTCGGTACACGCTTTTGCGCAATCGTCGATCGGCACGTGGTTCATTGTCTTTATGGGCATCGTGCTGGCGGTGTGCATCTTTACTTATGTCTTGCAGCGCCGTCACCTGAAGACCGAGCACGAGCTGGAATCGCTGGTCAGCCGCGAATCGAGCTTTCTCTTCAATAATCTGGTGCTGCTGACGGCCTGCTTTGTGATTTTGTGGGGCACGCTGTTTCCCATCCTTTCGGAATTCGTGGAAGGCAGCAAGGTTACGGTGGGCGCGCCGTTTTATAACGCGGTGGCCGTTCCCATCGGGTTGTTTCTGCTCTTTCTTACCGGTGTGGGGCCGCTGCTGCCGTGGCGAGCTACTTCGTTCAGGGCTGTTAAGCGGAATTTTGTGCTGCCGTCGATTGCGCTGTGGGCAACGGTGATTGTGTGCCTGGTGGCGGGCGCGAATCCGTGGAAGGGCGGAACGTTCAGCGCGGGCACGTTCTATGCGCTGGTGGGTTTTGCGGTTGCTGCGGCGGTTTTCACGGCGATTGTGTCCGAGTTTCTGCGCGGGGCCGCGGTGCTGATGCGGCAAACCGGACGCAATCTGTTCTCGGCTCTCTGGTTGCTGACGCGGCGCAACACGCGACGCTACGGAGGCTACCTGGTCCACATCGGGGTGGTCATCTCCGTGGTGGGACTTTGCGGAGCGGCCTTCAATCGCAATGTAGAAAGCGAGCTGGGATTGCATGGCAGGATGAGCGTGGGGCCGTACACGTTGGAGCAGGTGGGCGCCACGCAGGATTCGAATGACAACTACGACTCTGAATACGCCGTGATGGACGTCTATAAGGGCGGCCAGAAGGTGTTTCAGATGACGCCGGAAAAGCGCATCTACCACTCGAGCGGCCAACCGCAGACGATGGTTGCGATCCACTCGACGCCGGAGTGGGATCTCTACGTGGTGTATGAGGGCACCAATCCCGACACCGGCCAGCCGATTATCAAGGCGTTTCTGAATCCGCTGGTGGGATGGATCTGGATTGGGCTGGTGGTGATGGTCTTCGGTACGGCGATCGCGTTGGTTCCCAGCATTACGCCCGCGACTGCGGCGCTGCGAGTGTCGGCGACGCAAGCGGCAGCGCAGCCGGCGTGGAAAGGCGGCGCGTGATGGCAACTCCGTTGCGTTTTGTTTTTTGGACGAGAGCAGTGGAAAAAGGCCCCTTGGAGGTGACAGTCCCCCCTCAGGGGCTAAAGCCCAGGAGTGTGTTGCAGCGGTTTGCGGCACGACTGAAGTCGTGCCCTTTCGCGTTTCGTCCCACTTACAGAGTTTTTCAGCAAGCTGTCAGGTCGAGCCCTGATTCAAAACGGAGGTTTCCTGGAGCCTGGAGGGCCGCTGAAGCGACTGTGCTGGCCGTGGCGATATGTTTTTCGGTGGGCGCGACCGATGCAAGTTCGCGCTTTAATGACCTGGGCCATCGGCTGATGTGCACCTGCGGCTGCGCGCAACTGCTGGGCGAGTGCAATCACGTTGGCTGTCCGGAGTCTGGCCGCGAGCGCAACGAGCTTGCCGCGGCCATCGCATCGGGACTGACGGATCAACAGATTCTGGATTCATTCGCGGCAAAATATGGCGCGACGATGCTGGCCGCGCCGCCCACCAAGGGCTTCGACCTGGTGGCATGGATTGCTCCGTTTGCGGTTTTTGCCGCGGCGCTGCTGGGGACGATTCTGCTGATTCGCCGCTGGGGCGGGCTGGGAGGCAAGCCGCTGGCCGCTGCGGCAGAAGAGCCGGCCGCGATGGAGCCGGCGGAGCGGGAGCGGATGGAGCGGGTCCGCCGTGAAACTGGAAGCGAAGGAGGATTCTGAGCCGTGACAGAGATGCAAGGATGGATTGCCGGATTGTTTCTTCTCTTCGCGCTGGTTGTTTACATCTTCTGGCCGGAGAACGCATTTGCGAGCCAGACAGAGAAGACGCGGCTCGACTTTTTGCTCGAGCGTAAAGACCAGCTCTACGAAAATCTGCGCGACCTGAACTTCGAGTATCGGGCGGGCAAGTATCCTGAAGAAGATTTTGCGTCCCAGCGCGCGCTGCTTGAACATGAGACTGCGCAGTTGATGGCGGAGATCGACTTACTGCAGGGAATAGGGAGTAGCCAATAGGGAGTAGAAAGACGGGGACGTTGTGAGTGAGGAATTGAAGGAACGAGACAAGGACATGAGCAAGGGCATGAACAAGGGCATGAAATTGATACGAGTTTTTGCGGCGAGTTTTGCTTTGAGCTTTTTGTTTGCCGGCGCGCAGGCGCAAGCTGCCACCGTGAGTGGCACGGTGACCGACAAGACCACCGGCAAGCCGGCGGCGGGCGATGCGGTGGTGCTGGTTGAGCCGATGTCGGGGATGAGCGAAGTAGGCCACACAACCACGGACGCCAGGGGCCATTACTCGCTGAATCTGCCTAGCAGCGTTCCCTATCTGGTGCGCGCGACGCATCAGGGCGCGGACTATTTTATTCCCGCGCCGCAGGGCGGCGGCACTGGCGACATTCCGGTGTACGATGTGGCGGCCAAGGTCCAGGGCGTCACGATCGACTCCGATATTCTCGAGGTCGAGGCGCAAAACGGGGCGCTCAACGTGGATGAACGGTTCTTCGTTCACAACACGAGTTCGCCAGCGCTCACGCAGTTTAGCGCAAGGTCCTTTGAGATTGTTCTGCCGCCCGATGCGGTTCTGGGAGATGTGGAGGGACAAAGGCCGGGAGGGCTGCCGACAAACCTGAAGCTGGTTCCCGAGGAGCAAAAGGGTCACTACGCATTCAACTTTCCCATCCAACCCGACGAGGGCGACAAGGATACGCTGCTGCAGGTGATTTACACACTGCCGTACACGAGCGGCAAATACGAGTTTCATGCGCAACCAACGCTCGCGGCCGACAACTTTGCCGTGCTGATGCCGATGAGCATGAAGCTGACCGGCGGGGCGGGCGCGAATTTCCGCTCGGTGCAGGCTGATCCTGGCATCCAGACGCTTCTGATGAAGGGCGTTGAGGCAGGAAAGACTATCAGTTTCACGCTCTCGGGAACGGGATCGATGCCGCGCGAGGACCAGAATGCGCAGAGCGACAACGGCCAGAGTGGTGCGGCGCAAAGCGGCCCTGGAGGCGGCCTGGCTCCGCCGATCAATACGCCCGATCCTCTGTCGAAATACAAGTGGTGGATTCTGGGCGGGCTGGCGTTGCTGCTGACGGCGATTGCGGCCTTCCTGCTGAGAAAACCTGCAACGGCAGGAGTGGGCGCGCCGGTTGGAGCTGCTGCGGCCTACGCCGCGCCGACGTCGGCTGCGGCGAAGAATACCGCGCTGCTGAACGTGCTCAAGGAGGAGTTGTTTGCGCTCGAGAGCGAGCGGATTGCGGGCACGCTGCCGCAAGCAGAGTATGCCGAGCAGAAAGCGGCTCTCGAGACGGTGCTGAAGCGGGCGTTGAAACGACAGTGAACAGTGTGAGTGTGAAGTGTGAGTGTGAAGTGTGGTCGTACCGGCGCACTCACACTTCACACTCACACTTCACACTCACACTCACACTCGCACTCCGTAAACACACTCGGCCCTATTCCCTTGTATTCTTCCTCCATGAGAACTTTGCTTCGCGCGCTGCTCTCTTTATCCCTCATCGTCTGGATCGGGGCGGAGATCTTTTTCCCTATTGTTGCCGCCATCACTTTCAAAACGCTACGGCCCGACACGCACACCGCGGGCAGCATTGTGGGCCAGTTGCTGCGCATATTGCACGGCATGGGACTGGTGGCGGGAGTGGTGGCGCTGGCAGTGCTGGCGCTTGCGCCGGCATGGGGTATCTACAAGCCGCGCGCGGTGCTCGCACCCATGGTTTTGCTGGTGGTGATGATGGCCGCGACGATTTACTCGCAGTTCGGCATCATCCCCGCCATGGAACGCGACCGCATGGCCGCCGGCGGCGCGATCGATACGGCCGACGTCACGAATCCGATCACAGTGCACTTCAACAAGCTGCACAAGCGCAGCGAATTTGTGGAGGAGACGGTCTTGCTGCTGGGGCTGGCCACGGTGGTGCTGGTGGCGAAAGACAGCTTTTAAGGCATTTTCTGAAATACTGTGAAGTCTTTAGATCTGCGAATGTGGATTTTTCTTGTGGAAAAATCCACTCCGCATTTGCGGTTTCGGTCTACACCATTTCCGAAAATGCTATCGCGCAGTGTGTCGTCGATTTCGGGGCAATATTTCGGCGCGGACAGGCTTTTCTTACGCCCCCGGCGGGGGCTAATTTCCTCATTGCGATCCATTCCCCAGGCTCGCGCCCGGGGGCTACCGTCTCCTGCCCGCTACGCGGGCTTCGTGCTCTGTCAGTCATCACTATCGAAATGAAAAACGCGCCGCACCATCAGCTAGCTGCTGACAGCTGTTCCTGTATCATCGAAGAGGCCCGCACATTGTTTGCAGTGCAAAGGCCGCAACGGATCGACTATGAAAACCGGTATTATCGGCCTGCCGCAGGTGGGCAAGACTTCTCTCTTTAAGATTCTGACCAAAGCCAAGATTGAGGATCGCGGATTCTCGCGCGAGGCGCATCTTGGCGTGGCGCGCGTTCCCGATGTGCGCCTGGACAAGCTGTCGGCGTTGTATTCGCCGAAGAAAACTACCTACGCTTCAGTTGAATATGTGGATGTGGCGGCCATTGGGCAGGAGGCGCTGAAGGAAACTGCTTTCCTGACCAATCTACGCAACGTGGACGCGCTGATTCACGTGCTGCGGACGTTCGAGAACGACGCTGTGCCGCACGAAGGAGCGATCGATCCGCTGCGCGATGCCAAGAGTGTGGAATTCGACTTGATGGTGAGCGATTTGACGCAAGTGGAAAAGCGCCTGGAGCGGGTTGAGAAGGATATGAAGAAGGGGCGCACGAGTGAGCTCGAACGCGAGCAGGCGCTGCTTTTGCGCTCAAAGGAGTCGCTCGAAAAAGAGATTCCGCTGCGCGAGCTGGAGATGACGCCGGAGGAGAGAAAGCTGATTCGGGGCTTCATGTTTTTGTCGCAAAAGCCTATTTTGTATGCGCTTAATGTGAGCGAA
>CAVXOO010000011.1:0-6228 GCA_963762945.1 uncultured Acidobacteriaceae bacterium
GCAGATGCGGTCCGGAGAATTTGGCGAATTGCTCCAGGAGGCTCATCTCGACCACCGCATCCAGCGGGATCTCGACGAGCCGAATGGAGAGGAAGAGGAAGCAGAGGAACCGGCAGCCACGCCGGGCACGCGGCCCGTTCGCAGCCGTGATCGCCGCGACCGCGGCCAGCGTGGACGTGGTGCGCCGCAAGGTCGCCGCGGTCCTTCGCGCCGTTCCGCGCAGACCTCCGACCTGCCCATCATCTCCGACCTGTTGAAGTCTGGCCAAGAGATCCTGGTGCAGATCGCCAAGGAGCCCATCGCCAAGAAGGGCGCGCGCATCACCAGCCACATCGCGCTTCCGGGGAGGTTCCTGGTCTTTATGCCGACCGTGAGCCACGTGGGCGTGAGCCGCAAGATCGCCTCCGAGGAGGAGCGCCATCGCCTCAAGCGGATTCTGACTCACGAGCGCGGCGAGGCATCCGGCGGATTCATTGTGCGCACCGCGGCCGAGGGCGCGTCGGAAGAAGAGTTGCGCGCTGACCTGCGCTTCCTGATGAATCTGTGGAACGACATCAAGCAGCGCTCCGAATCTTCGAAGTCGCCGGCCCTGATTTATCACGATCTGTCGCTCATCGAGCGCATCTTGCGCGATCAGGTGAGCGCCAACTTCGCCAACATCTGGGTCAACACCGAGGCCGACTACGAGCGCATCGTAAAATTTCTCAACCACTTTTCGCCTTCGCTGGTGCGCCGCGTCAAGCTGTACACCAAGGAGACGCCGCTCTTCGAGCACTTCGGCGTCGAGGATGAGATTTCGAAGGCGCTGCGCTCCAAGGTGTGGCTCAAATCCGGCGGGTCGATCGTTATTAACCAGACCGAGGCGCTGGTGGCGATCGACATCAACACCGGCAAATATGTTGGCAAGTCGGCGCGGCTCGAGGACACGATTCTCAAGACCAACCTCGACGCGGTGCCCGAGATCGTGCGCCAGATTCGCTTGCGCGACCTGGGCGGGATTATCGTGATCGATTTTATCGATATGGACGAGCGCAAGAATCGCTTCAAAGTGATGGCCGCGCTCGAAGAAGCGCTCAAGAACGATCGCGCCCCGACCAAGGTTCTGCAGTTTAATGATTTCGGCCTGGTGGCGATCACGCGCAAGCGCGTCAAGCAATCGCTCGAACGCACCTTGAGCGTCCCGTGCCCAACTTGCCAGGCCACCGGCATGGTCAAGAGCCCCACAACCGTCTGCAACGAGATCTACATCGAGATGCGCAAGATGCGGAAGCATTTTGAAAATGCCGACGTGATGCTGCGCGTGCATCCCGAGACGGTGAAGGTGCTGAAAGGCAACAACGCCCACTGGCTGACGGAGTTCGAGGAACTGATCGGCAAGAATCTATTGCTCAAGAGCGATGCTACGCTGCACCCCGAGCAGTTCGACATACAGGGGTAGCGGCGTTCGCGTAGTTAGCGGAGTTAGCGCGGTTAGCGGAGTTGGCGGAGTTAGATAAAGGCCGGAGCGGAAGCTCCGGCCTTTGTTGTTGGAGACTGCGCTCGGTCTTATGAGAGGGCGCGACTTCTTTAAGCTGCAGCGGCGGCGCGGCGCCATTCGCGCAGGCCGAGAATGGCGAGACCGACGAGAATCAAGTAGAGAAGGGCCGTGGGCCAGAGCTTTTGATACATATATTCCCCAATGGCGACGACGTTCACAACGATCCAGAGCCACCAGTTTGCGGTGTGCTTTCTTGTCTCCCACCAAGTAGCGACGAGACTGAAAACAGAGACCGCTGCGTCGATGTAAGCGAGTGCGGCGCCTTCGCGGGCCATGAGCCAGCCCCACAGGACGCTGCCGATAGCGCCGAGCAGGAGAGCCGCGGCGAGTGAGCCCCGCGACGCCTTCTCGACGCGGACACCGTCGCCCTGCTTTGCTCCGTGAGCCCAGTTCCACCAGCCATAAAAAGTGAATGCGAGAAACGCGAACTGGAGCCACGCGCTCGACATGAGATTGGCGCGCAGGAAGACTACGAAGTAGAGAATGTCGGAGACGAGCGTAATGGGCCAGTTAATGACCTTGCGTTTTGTGCTGTACCAGATGCCGATGACGGCCGTGATGAAGCCCGCCCACTCAATCCAGTCGCCGACGAAGTAGGAAACGATGGCCGCTACGTTCATTGCGCGGTCACCGCGTGCACGCGCCTCGCGCGTCCTTTTGCGCGGCGGCGTAATGCATCGAACAGCTTGCGGCCACCGGCGCCTGTGAACCACTTGGCGTGACCCACAAGCCAGCCATCGTAGGCCATCGCGGCCCTCTCTTCAGAGTGCAGAACGCCGAGGAAGTAATCGGCTTCAGAGAGCGCAAACTCGGCGTGGCAAAGCGCGGTCATCGGCGCCAGTGCGGCAGACTCTTCCGCCGATAGCGGACGTACGGATTCGTAGCCGTCGAGAAGTCCTTCGAGATGGTCGAAATGGACAGCCGGGGGCTGATCTGCGTCTTGGACAAGGGCTAACCACTCCACGATGTTGCGCTCGATGGCGTGAGCCAGGTCATGCACGGCGTTGGTGCGGTCGGCAAGGCCGAAGTCGATGACGGCCGTGGCGTGCGCATCGGGAGTTCGATCGCTCCAGAAAAGATTCGATGCGTGCAGGTCGTTGTGTGTCCAAAGAGAACCGAGTGCGGGCAACAGCGGCGCAAGCTCGCCGCGGAAAGGCATCAGGTGTTCGATGGCTTGCGCGGCGCAAACGCGCGCGCCTTTATGGCCAGAGAGCGATCGGCAACGGCCAAGATAGTGCGCCATGGCTTCGATAGGATCGCGCGCGGCGAAGATGGTGAAACTGGCCACCAGTGGGCGGGGCTTGCGTGCCGGCGCGACGAAATCCTGCGCGGCAAGATGCAGCCGGGCGAGCGCCTGGCCGGCGGAGTGCGCATGCTCGGCGGTGCGAAAGGGCGTCCAGGAGATTGCCTCTTCGTATAGATCGATTCCCGGAGGAGTTTCGTGAACTTCGTAGACTGAATCGCCGATTTCGATAGCGGTTTCGCCCGAGGCATCGGCAATTACGCGCGGCACTGAAGCGCCGTGTGCGAGCAGATGCGCGAGGAAACGATGTTCTTCGAGCAATCCTTCGCGATCGCGCACGGCGCGATGATGGCGCTTGACGAAAATCTTGGAATCACCTGTCGCAATGACTCCGGCCGCGGAGAACGGGCGCGGGCTCACGCTGAGGATGCGTGTGGGCGCGCCCAGCGCGGGAAACCGGCTGAGAAGAGTCTCGACTTCGTCGAGCGTAAGCGGAGGCCAGTCGGGGGGAACGAGCGAGCCTTCCATGCCGTGAGCTTTTACGGTTGAGGTCATCGTCAGATTACAGCCATAAGCTATCAGCTTTCGGCTCCTTCCTGCTGGCACGGATCGTGGTGAATCTGGCCTTTCTCGAAAAGCAACCGCAGCCCAGCAATACGCGAACGGAACCAGCGGCAACAAGAATGGTGGCACGAAGCCGAGCAGGACATTGATGGCCGTGGTTTTGCCCGCGCCGTTCGGTCCGAGAAAGCCGAAGACTTCGCCGACCTTCACCTCCAAATCGAGACTGTCCAGCGCGACTTTGGTTGTCTGGCGCAATTCACCGCTGGTGAACTCAACGCGCAAACTTTCAGTTTTTAAAATGATGCTCATGCCCGACTTGAATGACCGGCAAATCCGGTTGTTCTCCTAACCTAAACGATTCTCGAAGTCAACCGCCACCGGATTAAACATAAAAGGCACAGGGGGTGTCCCCGTGCCTTGAACAAGTCGGGCAGTGCAGTACCCGACGCAGGCTGGCCCTGAGCACCCTTCGACCCGGCGGCGGCTGGCCCGGAGGCGGTGGCTCCGCGGCCACAACGGCCGGCGGCTTTGCGGGCACAACGGCGGGCGGGATTTCTGCGGGCCTGAATGCACGAACCGGAGCGGTGGGCCTGACAGACAACATGGTAATGAGCGCTCCCGCGACTGCGGCAATTGACACCGTGATCCACAAAGCGGTCATGCTGGCGCGAATTGACGCACCGCCTACAAGTTGATCCGGCTGGATTCCCTGGTTGCGTGGCGCCACGCTGTGGAGCATAGGAACTCCCGCTGTTTTCTCTGCCATGGGATAATACAGGCAATGAGGAGAACCACAAGGCGCCGCCAAACCAGGGATCAACCCAAAGAAGCCATACATCAGGGCGATACAAGTGGGTGAGGCGCACCACATGCCATAAAACGCCGTGCGCACAATCGCATTCTTCTTTTCCGCCTCGGTCATGTGCGTGCAGATTTCCCGGACAAGCGGCGGTTGGAAGGGGACCACATTATCCAGTCAAGTTTCGGGGGCTGAGCTTTCCGTTCATCCCGGCCACTTGACACGGGCGACGGAGGTGTCGTCACGATCGTCTCGACTTCGGTCTTGATCTCGCTGGCCTGCTGGTACGCCGCTCCGGCTCCTTCTCCAACGCCCGGAGCACCACCTCGTCCAGCCGCACGTCGATCTGCACTTTCTCGACGGCGGGGCGAAGCGGCCCAGCGGCAATTCGCCGGTAAGCATCTGATAGAACACCACGCCCAGCGAATAGATGTCGGCCCGGTGGTCCACCTCCTGCGGATGCTCGGACTGCTCGGGGGCCATGTAGTGGGGCGTGCCCATCACCTGGCCGGCGCCGGTGAGCGTGAAGTCCTTGGCCTCGCGGCCCATGAGCTTCGCCAGGCCGAAGTCGGCGATCTTCACCTGGCCCGCTCTGGTCCAGGAGGATGTTCTCCGGCTTGATGTCGCGGTGCACGATCCCGCTGTCGTGGGCGAATTGCAGGGCCTCGCAGATTTGCGGCACGATGGCCAGGGCCTCCTGCGGCGCCAGCTTGCCGGCGTCCAGCAGCTGCCGCAGGCTCAGGCCGTCGACGAATTCCATGAGGAAGTAGTAGAGACCGCCGTCACCCGCAGGCACCCTCACCCCCTGCCCCTCTCCCGGAAAGGGAGAGGGGAGTTGTCTGCCCAAAGTCGTAGACCGTAACGATGTGCGGATGGCTGAGCATGGCCATCGCCCGGGCCTCGCGGGCGAAGCGGTCGGCAAAGGCCGGGTCCTGGCCGATCTTCGGCGAAAGGATCTTCAGGCCACCAGCCGGTCGAGGCGTTTTTGCCGGGCCTTATAGACCACGCCCATGCCGCCGCGGCCCACCAGTGCCAGGATTTCCAGGTCGGGGAAATGGGCTGCCAATTCCTCCGGCGTGGGCGGCACGTAGGCGGCTGAATTGGGCTGGCCCCCTTCGCCGCCGTCGGTCTGCGTCTCCAGCCCCCGCTTCAACAGACAGGCCGGGCAGAGTCCTTGCGGCACGTCGGCGGCCAGTTCCGCGCCACATTGCGGACATCGGTTCTCTTGGTCCATGGTGCATTCCCCATTTCTTCCCGTGACAGGCGTCTATCTTCTACAGAAAGAAACGGGAGAAAAGGTTACAGCAAACCGCAACAAATTCTCGCGATCGTCGCTGAAATGGTGTCGCAACTACAAGCAGGATAAGAGGTAACGAATTTCCTCGTCGATTTCTTCGGGCTGGCGACCGTCTGGGCGATCTCCTCCCGCAACAACTCCCGGTATCGCCGCCGCAGGCGATGGGCCGCCGTCCTGACGGCCCCTTCGGTCATTTCCAACTCCCCGGCAACCTGGGCATAGCTGGCCGGGCGTCGTTCCGCCGTCAGGAACTGCTTCAGGCCGTCGAAAAGCGCTTTGTTTTCCTTCGGCGGCCAGTTCCGCTTGCAATCCGACCAGTACTCGGTCGAGGACCGTGAGGACCCACTGCCGCTCAAAGAGTCGTTCCGGGGTCAGATTGTGGGACGGTCCCAGCCGAAAGCGGCTTTCGGCCCGGCTGTGTCAAGGGAGAAGATCGACCTTTCCCCGCCGCCACGTTTCTGTGCCTGCGAGCGGTCCCACTCGTTGGCCAGGAAAGTGCTTCAGTGCGGCCAGCAGGAAGGCGCGGAACTTGCCCTTCTGGCGATCGACGTCGGCCAGATAGTTCTTCGCCATCAGGCGGACGAAGAACTCCTGCGTCAGATCCTCGGCCTCGTGGGCATCGTAGTTACCGGCCGTCGCACGTAGGCGTAGAGCGGATACCAATAGGTGCGGCAAAGCTCGGCCAAGGCTCGCCGGCGCGCAGGAGTTTCGCTGCCCGCGTGCGGCGGAAAGCACGACCGTCCAGTGCGTGGCCGCGAAGCCGGCCGCATCGGAGGAAGCGGATGGCG
>CAVXOO010000012.1:0-6402 GCA_963762945.1 uncultured Acidobacteriaceae bacterium
TGCGGCATAGTCCTCGATGGTGAGGACGCGATCGAAGAATGCGCCGAAGCCTGTGCGCCGGTGGATGCGGTCGAAGTGAATGCGCTTGGAGCTGGTAACGACGCAGATCCGGCAGGCTGGACGCACGGCTTCAAGAAACGCGCGCGCGCCGGGAACCTCGATCTCCTCCGTGCCGAGCAACTCAAGGTAGCGCTGATCGCGCCGGGCACGCACGATTAGAATTTCTTCGCGGCTGAATCCCCGCTCTTCAAGCAGAAACCATGCGCCTCGCGAGCGCTTCATGCAGTTCTCGATGAAGCACTCAAGCGTAAGCTCGACGCCGCACTCAAGCAGCAGCTCGCGAGTGGATCGGAAGAAGAGTCCTTCCGTATCGACAAGCACGCCGTCGTTGTCGATGAGCAGAGTGTTGACCATGATCGGCTACTGGATCACCTTCCGCGCCCTTTGAAACAGCCCCGCACCCTCAGCTCGCCAGCGCCTCTTCGACAGCTTTAGGCCTGTGGGCAATGACAGTGAGGTATGCCCGTGCGGCGCGGTCGGGGCGGCGTCGGCCCTGTTCCCACTCTTGCAAGGCGCGGGCGTCGAGCGCATAGCGACGGGCAAACTCGGCGCGGCTCAGCCCTGTGGCAATGCGGATTTTGCGAATCTCCAAGGCAATGGACGGCTTGAAGGTGGTAACGCGGGCCGGCTTGACTTTGCCTTCTGCAATAGCAGCGGCTTCGCGCATAGCCTCAACCACTTCGTTGGCAACATTCTTGCGCTTCATAGGGAGATCCTTTTCTTGATGGCGGCTGCCTTGATGATTGCCGCGAATGCCTTTACTTCTTTCTTCTGAGTCGAATTGAGATCTGTTTGCTCGTTTTTGCCGTAAAGGAAGATTGCATACAGAGGCGTGTCTTCATCGTAGAAGTAGTAGATGGCCCTCACTCCGCCGGACTTGCCTCTGCCGAATGCTCGAAAGCGCAACTTGCGTACACCGCCGGTGCCCGGAATCTCGTCTCCGGCCTGACGGTAACGCGCCAAGTAAAGGATCAAGTCGTCGTATTCTTCAGTGCTTAAGAGCTTTTCCGCTCTTCGCGTGAAAGCACTGGTCTCCACAACGGTCGGGAGAAGAGCGAGCATAGATGTATTGTGCGGCAGTGCCGCACATGATGTCAACGCGGTTTATCGATCTTGCGGAATTGGTTGCCCCATTCTCGCCCACGACGCGCGCCCCGGGCAGGCTTTAGCGCCATTTCCAGCACGAACTGGAAGAAGTTGGCAGCTAGAAGCTGTGAGCTGCCGTTCTCACTTCATCAGCGAATCGCGCAGGTTCTCGGCTTCCGCTTGCTGGCCGGCGGGGAGCCGGACTACGATGGCGCTCCGCACCGGGCTCTGGATGGTTGCGACTTCGCAAATCTGGCCGCCCACGACCACGGCAATTCTGTGACCCAGGTATTTTTGCGTGAACTCGTGCATCAGATCGCCGCCCGCGTGGTTCAGATGGATCTCGACTGCGGGACCGAACTCATCGGTGACCACCCTGACCGAATCCACGCCCCATGGGCGGAAGCTGCCGGCGTGCGTCAGCGATTTGTCCGGCGTATCAGCCGCCAGCAGATACATCTTTCCATTGCTGGTCCGCGTCACGTATTGGTTGCCGGAGCCGGCGGTTGTGCTCGCCGCCACCTCCCGCTCCACTTGATCGGCCATCGGGAGCCACTTCCAGCCCGTGGGAGCGTCGCCGCTGGCGATGTAGGAACTCACGTCCTGTTGCTGGAAGAGGTCGAACATCCGGCCCCGTGGCCGCTGGCAATGACGTGGCGTTGTCTTGGGTGACGCCGGGAGCAGAGCCTGTGCCCGAGCCCGTGCCCGAGCCCGAGCCCGAGCCTGTGCCCGTCGGCGATGTAGCGCCGCTTCCCTGGACGACGTCCGTGGCAGGGCTCGTGCTGGTGGGCGCCGCCGGCTCGACAAGAGCAAGCAGGCGAACCTCCATGTTGCGGCCCTCGCCGCCGGGCGGCGCGTAGCGGCGATACAGCCAATACCCGCCCCATCCGGCTGCCGCCAATGCGCAAAGAATCAGCAAAAAAGCAAAAAGCCTGAAAACGATCTTCATGAATCTACCCGCCCGTCCCGGTCATTCTCGATCTCAACCAGAAGGATAACAAGTTGAGTCTCCGGTCACTGCTGCTGCGATTTTCTTGCGTCATCGTTTTTGGCAGGAATCCAAATAAGCCAGGAGCTTGAAGCTAGGAGCTAGAGGCTGTCTTCGTCGAGTCACGTTCAGCGCCCTTTGGAGCTCTCATCAACGCGGCTGGCAACGTTCCACACGTGCCCCGAGGGATCGATAATCCGGGCCATGCGATCGCCCCAGAATTGATCCGCCAGTGGAGTCAGAATCCTGGCCCCCGCAGCCACTGCCCGCGCAATCACGGCATCGACCTCTTCAAGGTAAAGGTAGATCACCACCGGCGAGCTGCCGTCCGATTGTGGCGCGCGGCTGGCCAGGTGCTCAGTTTCTCCGTGCAGCATGATGAGGAGTTCGCCAATCCCCAGCGTGGCATGGAGCACGCTGCCATTCGGGTCGGATCGCCGCGACAACTCCGCAGCGTCAAACGCGGCTTTCAGGAATTCGATCTCCGCCGCGGCGTCGAGGCACGTCAGCATCGGAATCATGGCTCTGACATATTTGGGCATTTGGCTCCCTCACGGCGCTTTCGGAAATACTGTGAACTTTTGAGAACTGTGCATGTGGATTTTTCTTGAGGAAAAATCCACGTGGTGGTCGCGGCTTCGATCAGCTCCATTTCCGAATGCGCTATAGCTTACCGGATGATCTTGAGCGCGCCGCGGAACAATCCGTCAAAATCTCCGGCGAGGGATTTTTCCTTCGCGATGGCCTGCTCGATGGCCTTCTCCGAGGCCGCGCGCTGGTAGCCGAGATTGGTGAGCGCGGAGAGCACGTCGTCCACGGCCGGGCCGGCCACCGCCTGCAGCGAGGGCGCTACGGCAAAGTCGTCCAGCTTATCTTTGAGCTCGACAACCAGCCGCTCGGCGAGCTTTTTGCCGACGCCGGGAATGCGCGTGAGCTGCGCGTGGTCCTGGGCGCGGATGGCCTGCACGGTGCGCTCCGGTGACAAGCCGCTCAGCATCTTGATAGCGAGCTTGGGGCCGACGCCGCCCACGGTGATCAGCCGCTCGAAGAGACGTTTTTCTTCGCGTTCGAGAAATCCGAAGAGGGCGATCTGGTCGTCGGAGACTTGCGTGTGAATGTGGAGCGAGGTTTCCGCGCCCACCGAGGGCAGCGCCGTAAAGGTGGGCACAGAGATGGCGACGTCGTAGCCGACGCCCGCAGCCTCGACGATAGCCTGGCCGGGCTGTTTAAAGATGAGCTTGCCGCGCAGGTGAGCGATCATTGCTGCCTATTGTAGAATCCCCATCCGCTTTGCGACGCGCTCCATGGTTTCGAGGGCGCGGTCGAGTTGCGCTTCGGTGTGTTCGCTGGTGACGATGGCGCGGATGCGCGCCTTGCCTTCGGGCACCGTGGGAAACGCGATGCCGGTGGCCATTACGCCCTCGTCGAAGAGCGCCCGCGAGAATTCCATCGCCGCGCGGCCCTCGCCCACGATGATGGGAGTAATGGGCGTCTCTGTAGCTGGTGTGGTGACGCCGCCGATGTCAAATCCCAGCCGCTTGAGCTCGCTCTGAAAGTGGCGTGTGTTCTCCCAGAGGCGCTCGATGCGCTCCGGCTCAGCCTCGAGAATGTTGAAGGCTGCGATGCATGTGGCCGCAACCGATGGCGGATGGGATGTCGAGAACAGGAACGGCCGCGCGCGGTGATAGAGATAGTCAATCAAATCTTTCGATCCGCAGACGTAGCCGCCCAGCGCGCCGATGGCCTTCGACAGCGTGCCCACCTGCACATCGACTTTGCCGTGCATGCCAAAATGGTCAACCGAGCCGCGGCCATTGCGGCCCAGCACGCCCGAGGCATGCGCGTCGTCAACCATCATGATGGCGCCGTATTTTTCGGCGAGCGCGGCAAGTTTGTCCACCGCGCCGATGTCGCCGTCCATTGAAAAGACGCCGTCGGTAATCACCAGCTTGTGGCCCGGCGTTGTTTCTAACTCTTGGAGTAGTTCTTCGCAATGGGCGACATCTTTATGCCGGAAAACTTTGATCGTCGCCCGCGATAGCCGCGCGCCATCGATGATCGAAGCGTGGTTGAGCTCGTCGGAGAGGATGAAGTCCTCCTTGCCGAGAATCGCGCTTACGGTTCCCGCATTGGCCGCAAATCCGCTCTGGAAGACCACGCAGGCTTCGACATTTTTGAAGCGCGCGATCCTCTCCTCGAGCTCCATGTGGATGCGCATAGTTCCGGCGATGGTGCGCACGGCACCCGATCCCACGCCGAAAGCATAAGTGGCGGCGACGGCGGCCTCAACCAACTTGGGGTGGTTGGCCAGGCCGAGATAGTTGTTGCTGGCCAGGTTGATGACCTCGCGCCCGTCGTAGTGGCAGACGGGTGCCTGCTGGTCATCGAGCACGCGCAGCCGGAAATGCGTGCCTTTGGCGCGGAGATCGTTCAGAACAGCGGTCAGGTGGGCGAGCTGCGGGCGGGGTGCAAGCTGGGTCATGGCAAAACACCTACGGACAAAGTGTAGCGCGGGGACATAGCGCGGCGGGCCGAGCGGAAACGCCCGATTAATAAACTGAGAAACCGTGCTGAAGTAAACTGCATTTATTCAGGAGGTCTGTCTCATGCCTTTACCGCAGGACGAGCGCATTGTCGCTCTCGCCAACGATTTATTGCAGCAGTTCGATCTGATTTTTGGCGTGCACTCGGGGTATCGAGCCGCGCACGCAAAAGGCGCGCTGCTCACCGGGAGTTTTACGCCGTCGCCCGGCGCACAACGGCTTACGCGCGCGCCCCATATCACGCGAGCCAGCACGCCGGTCACAGCCCGTTTTTCAAACTCTACGGGTCTGCCGCAGATTCCGGATTCAGTGCCCGAGGCAAACCCGCGGGGATTTGCGATCCGGTTCAACCTGGCAGAACATGTTCACACCGACATCGTGAGCCATTCGATGAATGGGTTCCCGGTGCACAATGGCTACGAGTTTCTGGAGCTTCTTAAAGCCATAGCGGCGAGCGGTCCGGACGTGCCATCGCCCAAGCCCATCGAGTTGTTCCTGGGTTCGCATCCGGCGGCGCTCAGATTTGTCCAGGCTCCCAAGCCATTTCCAACCAGTCTGGCGCGGGAGGCATTCTTCGCCGTCACCGCGTTTGCGTTTACAAATGCCGCGGGAGAAACCAAGTTTGGCCGGTACCGCATTTTGCCCGAACAAGGGACTGAGTTCTTTGCCGATGCGGATGTTGCCGCGCTCGCGCCAAATCACCACTACGAGGAACTTCGCGAACGCGTGGCCAAGGGCCCAATCCGATTCAAGGTTGTGGTGCAGGTTGCCGCGCCCGAAGACACCACAGACGATGCCACGGTCGCATGGCCGGATAGCCGCGCGCTGGTGGAGTTGGGCACAATTGAGTTGACTGAAGCCGTGAAGGACGATGCCGCCGAGCAGCAAAGGATCATCTTCGATCCCATTCCGCGCGTCGATGGCATCGAACCCTCGGCCGATCCTTTGCTGGAGCTTCGCGCGGCGATCTATCTTTTGAGCGGCAGGCGGCGGCGCGCCGCAAAGCTTGAAGAGCCGACGCAGTAGGTCAGGGCATGGGCAAGCCATCTAGAAGTGATTCAGTCTGGCCGGTAGCACTCTCCAATCCCCCTGTTGAGCGTCAAACCTGCAGCCCAAAAGTCAGAGGCTGCAGGGTTGGCCGTGGTGCGCCCCGGCCAGATACAATAAGGGTTTGCGAGAAGGAAAACCGGCGAGACGCCGCAGGGCGATACGCTATCTTTCTGGAAGAGTTGGAGCAGGCGCACGTGATTGGTAAAATCTGCCGCGGTCTGCGGCTGCAATGGATTGCGGGATTCGGGATGGCTTTGGCGCTGCTTCCAGCGGCGCACGCTGTTCCCGGATATACAACATCGACCTCGTTGACTGCGCAGTCCAGCCCGCAAACCTGTCCCACATCGGGGCTTACCACAACTCTGACGACGCTGACGGTCGCCGTCACCAGTTCTGGCGGCGTGCCCTCGGGTACGGTGAACATCGAGGACGAGGCTAGCGGCACTCCGGTGCAGATTGCCAGCGCAACGCTCGATACCACCGGCCAGGCTACGGTTTCTCTTTATCTCGCCAACGGCTCGCACACGCTTTTGGCTGCCTATGTCGCCAATATCCCCTATGGACCTTCCACATCGATGCCGGCGTCTGCATCCATCAGTTCGCAGTGCGACAGTTCCTTCGCAATCTCGGTCTCGAATATCTCGCCGTCCACTTCTTCGGCGATAGCAATACATT
>CAVXOO010000013.1:0-4307 GCA_963762945.1 uncultured Acidobacteriaceae bacterium
AGGCAGCTAAGTGCGACGAACGGCGCATTGCGGTCGGCGCCGGCAGCCGAAGGCGGGACGAATTCCGGCGTCTCCGGCAACGCTGGCCCAGCGCCCTCATCCTCCGTTACATTTGAAATTCTCAATGACAAAAATCAGGCGTGGGTGAGTACCGATGGCCGGATTTGGACCTCGAAATAGGTTACTGTTCCCGCCGTTCCACTCGATGTCTGGTTCCGCTCTCTAGAGATTTCTTTCCGCCGCCGATACATCCATCATTGGAGCATGCGCGACCAGTGCGCCAGCCGATTCTGCGCATCGGAGAGGAATGCGGTCTTCGCGCATTTCAAACGATGAGAGAACCCAGGGGAAGTGCAAAAGTGGAAATGGACGAGAGGCGCGAACAAGTGGCCGGGATGCCTTGGGCGCACCTGCGTCTTCCGCCGTTTCCGCAAGTTGCGGTCAGGGTTCTAGAGCTGGCCAACGACGAGAATGTGCAGTTGCATCAACTCTGCGACCTTATCTCGTCGGACCCGGCGTTCGCCAGCGAAGTGCTCACCGTCGCCAATTCTGTGCTCTACGCACCGCGTTATCCGGCCACCAGCATCATTCAGGCGGTCGCGGTGATGGGCGCCAGGACGCTGCAAGGCATGTGCATCACGGTGGGCGTGCGCGCCTATCTCGGTAAAGCAATCAGCCATCCTGCGATGCGCAGAATGTGGAAGCACAATCTGGCGTGCGCCATCGTGGCGCAGCGGGTGGCCCAGGGGGGATTCATCGACAAGGATACGGCCTTCACGGCCGGAATCCTGCACGACGTGGGCCGCATGGGCCTGGCGTTGATCCAGCCTGCTGCCTATGCCGCGCTGCTTGACACGCATCAGGGAAGCGCGGAGACCATGCTCGAGGCCGAGCGCGGTCTCTTCGGCTGGGATCACTGCGCGACAGGGCGGCAATTGGTCGCTGGCTGGAAACTGCCTGAGGAGCTTGAATCCGTGGTCGCCCGGCATCACGAGCCGCGCCGCACCGACGGCGCGTGGGATTTGACGGAGCTGATCAAGGTATGTTGCGCGATCGCTTCGAGCATCGGATTCGCGGCGTTTCCGGGTCTCGAGACAAAGCCATTCGACGAATTGCTGGCAACGCTGCCCGCTCGCGAGCGCAGGGTCTTCCAATTCGATCCCGAGACGCTGAAAGAAGAAGTGGTCGAGAGCATTCTCGCTATCGAGTCGGTGTAAGCCGGCGCCTCGACTCCGGGCTGCACAGCCCTCATCGCTCAGACTGAACTAAGCCCGCATCAGCTTGCGCTGCAACTGCTCCAGCGTTTGTCCCTTGGTTTCGGGGTAGATGAACCACACCACCATAAACTGCACCACCGTCATCGCCGAGAAGAAGATAAACGGCGTGGCCGTGCTCATGGAATGCACAACCACAGGAAACTCCAGCGCAATTACGGCGTTCATGAGCCAGTGGCTGGCGCTACCGACGCCCTGGCCCTTGGCGCGTACCGAGGTGGGGAAAATCTCACCGATGTAGACCCAGATGACCGCTCCCTGCGAGACGCTGAAGAAGGCGATGAAGGCGACGAGCAGCCAGAGCAGCGCGCCGGGGTGCGAATGCGCTTCGAACACCCACGCGACTCCGGCGAGACAACTGGCGCAGCCGGCCGCGCCAACGAGCAGAAGCGTCTTGCGGCCCAGTTTGTCGATCAGCGACATGCCGACGATCGTGAACACGAGGTTGGTTGCACCAATCGCGACGGCGTGCCGATAGCTCGACGAAACGCTGAACCCAGCGTTCGTAAAGAGGTTATTGAGGTAATACAAAATCGCGTTGATGCCGGCCAGTTGGTTGAATGCGCCGATGGAGATGGCGAGAAACAGCGGGTAGCGGTACTTCCAGCAAAACACCGGCTCGCGGGCCGACGCATGTTCCTCGGCAAGCGCGGTGCGGATGTTATCGAGCTCCGCCCGTGGGTCCGGTTCGCCCATAAGCTTGAGCACGGCGAGGGCTTCATCGATGCGATCGTGCGCAGCCGACCAGCGCGGGCTGCGCGGAATGCCGAAGAGCAGCAACAGAAACGCAATCGCGGGCGTGGCGGCAATGCCCACCTGCCATCGCCACTCCGCCGCGCCCAGATGCAGCAGGTGAATCGTGTAATTCGAGAGATAGGCCACGAGAATTCCGAAGACCACGTTGAACTGAAAGACGCCCACGAGCCTGCCCCGCCAGGCGGCCGGAGACAGTTCGGCAATATAAACAGGCCCGAGCACCGACGAGGCGCCGATGCCAAGTCCGCCGACAAAGCGGAAGAGCAGAAAGGAGTGCCAGTTCCAGGCCAGTCCGCAGCCCAGCGCCGACGCCAGATAAAACACCGCGGTGATGCGCAGGGTCTCGCGCCCACCGAGCCTTTGGCCTACCCAACCGGCGCCCAGTGCGCCGATCACGGTGCCCACCAGTCCAATCGCAACGGTGAGGCCCTTGTTTTGCGGGCTAAGGCCGTAGAGACTGACCAGAGCGTCGATGGCGCCCGCGATCACCACCGTATCGAACCCGAAGAGCAGCCCGCCGAGCGCGCCCGTGAGGGTTGTCCTGATCAGCTTGGCATTGGGACGCATCGCAGTATGTCCTCGAAGTTCCCAACCATCGTACAGACTGGCCGCGGGCGCGGCGAGGTGGAAAGGGCGCGGCGCGAGATTTATTTCGGTCCTGCTGCGGCTTTTGCGGGCTCGCTGTTGGGCAAAACCGCCAAAACCCGGCAGCGATGCTTGTCGGCGGAGCTCCAGGCCAGCGGCATCTCGCTCTCCATGCACGCGCAATCGCCGGTCTCGAGCACTTCGTGCATCACGCCCGCGTCCAGACGCAGGCGGCCTTCGAGCACGTAGATCACGGCGCCGGTTTCCTCAAAAGCGTTCATGGCCACGGTCGATCCTCCGGGCGGAAACTCGATGATCTCAGCGAGCAGTCGAAATCCCTCCCCTTCGGCGTTCAAAGGCGTCACTTTCACCGGTTCCATACCGCGCCCATTGCCTTGCAGGTGGGCTTTGCGGGTGATGGAGAGCTTGTGGCGCGAGGGCTCGCAGAAGAAGTAGTCCATGCCCACGCCGTATACGCGAGCGATGGTGGCCAACGTGGACAACGTAGGAATCATCCGATCGGTTTCGAGCTTGGAGAGCAATGCCGTGGAGAGCCCGGTTTCGGCCGCCAGCCGGGAGAGCGTGAGCCGTTTGCTGTTGCGCAGAGAGCGCAGCTTGAGACCGATGCAATACGACTCCAGCGACCAATGGGCGTAGGAAACTGCCTTGGACATGGCGAGCTCCGGTAAAGTGTTGCTGAATCTGTGAACCAGTCTACGCCATTTGCGCCGCCGTTCAGGTTGTGCCTTGCTATTTTCGCGGAGATCGCGATGCGGCCAGGAGCGGCGCAGTACCCCATCGGCAAAAAAAGTATGGACGCTGAAGCGTGGCCGGCAGTGTGTGTTACTGCGAGCTGTTCACTGTGTCACGACCGCCTGTTGCGGCCACGCGGCGCGCTTCATATCTTTACGAAAATCTTCTTGCGGTAGAGCAGCCACACCGGCAAAAAGCAAAGCGCCGTATAAAAGATCACGTAGGCAAACGATCGCCATCCCGGATCGGCGATGCCGAGAAAGACGTGCTGGAACAGGTAGGAGAGCGGGTTCGACTGATTCCCGTTGTCGGTGAATTCCATCTGCGCCTGGATTTCGTAAAGCATTTCGCTGATCATGTAGGCCACAATCGCGTTCGAGCCTAGCACCAGCCACGGCCATGCCAGAGCTTTGCTCAAGCCTTTCCGGCCCCAGCCGCGCTGCTCCATCGCCCAATAGAGAAGCGCCAGAACCAGCAGCGACCACCCGGCGGCCACCAGCACATAGGAGCTGGTCCACATCTTTTTGTTGAGCGGAAACCAGACGGCCCAGAGATACCCCACGGCAAAGCACGCCGCGGCGCCCACAACCAGGCCGATAGTTTTCATCCGCGCGGACCGCGCTGCTATCAGCCACAGGCCCGTAAGCAGCCCCAGCAGCGTGGTTGCGATGGCGGGAAGGTCGCTAAGCAATCCCTCGGGGTCGCGCGCGTCATGGAGCGGCTCGTCCTCGTAGAGATGGCCGGGCATGATTTGGCGGTCGAGCCAGGAGACGATGTTCTGGTCCTTGTCGAGGAGCGGAACGTCGCGGCCTGGCACGCCTGCTCCGGGCACAGGGACCCAGCACACCAACACCCAGTAGCCGATGAGTAGACAGGCGAGCAGCATCACTTTCGTCCAGACGCGCCGGTCCCACAGATTAAGCAGCGCCACGGCCAGGT
>CAVXOO010000014.1:0-6729 GCA_963762945.1 uncultured Acidobacteriaceae bacterium
GCACATGCCGGTCGCCACGGCCGCGGCTGAGCCGCTCGAAGAACCTCCCGGGGGTATGTTCCGTATTCCAGGGATTTCGCGTCGGCGGCGGATCAAAGCAGGCAAATTGCGTCGTCACGGTCTTGCCCAAAAAAATTGCGCCGGCGTCGCGTAGTTTGCGAACGAGCGTCGCATCGCCCGCCGCCACGGTCTTCGCCATTTGCCTCGATCCGGCCGCGGTCGGGAGGCCCGCCATGTCGATGATGTCTTTGATGCCGACAAGCGGAATGCCGTGCAATGGCCCACGCCAGCGGCCCGCTCTTCCTTCGTCATCGAGCAATTGGCCGTGCGTTGGCCTGCTGGCGCCGTCTCGATCAACGGAGACCACGATGCGCTCGGATACGGGATTCGGCAGGCGTCTCGATCCGCGCCAGACACCGCTCGACGAGGGAGAGCGACGTCACTTCCCCCTGCGGCGAAACGCCCTGGCTGGCGCAGCCGCTTACTCGATTCTGAACGAGTTCAGGAAATCCGATATTTGCGTGGCAGGGTGGTCGGGATTGGAGACGATAATCAACTGGTAAAGACGATTGCCCTTGAGGAACTGCCGCATGGTGTAATTCCACTTATCGTCTTTTGTCGAGAATTCCCGCCCCGGAATGCCATTCAGGCTGATGGCTATGTCCGACACCAGCGTGTCGCCTTTTACCGCGCCGTCGCGCGTGTTTGCGAGGAACGACTGCGGATCGCCGCCGGTATAGTTGGGGGGGTAATCGTTGTAGATCACCATATAGGAGACGTTGCCGTCCGCCTCGGCCACCCAGAACTCGTTAAGAGTCGATGAAGCGTTATCTCTCAATTTCACGGACTCGGTGTCGTGCCTGACCTCGCCGGAGGGAAACTGCACGGAGAATCGCCCATCGTCCGAGGAGTAGGGCTGCATCTGCTGCCCGGCAGCCGGCACCACCCCCACCGACACCGGCGTTGCCGAGGGTTGGCTCACAACCTCCTCAGCCGGTGTTGGCGCTGCTGTCCGCGCCTCTGCCGCACCTCGCTTTAGTTTGTTCGCCACCAGCCTGGCGGGCGTTGCGTAGGCGCTTTGTGGATAAGCAGCGGCAAAGTCTTCGAAGTCCTGAGGGTTCTTCGAGTCCTTGATGCCAATCCACGCCTCTACGTCCGGCTGGGGAGCGGATTGAGCCCCATTCATGTTCACGACCGCTGGCCCACTCACGAAAATGACCGGGCTTTCCAACAGGCCGTAGATGGCCGGGACCTGTTGGCGGTTGGTGTCGGCGGCCATCTGGCGCGAGACGGCGCGAATGGCGTCGTCGAAGGAGGTATCCTTCATGGCCAGCGCTCTGAGCAGATATTGCGTAAAGAGACCGTTACGGCCGGTTGTGTTGTCGCTGGCTGTGCGGCCGGCTTCTGTGGCGAAGACGACGAGGGAACCGAGCTCTTCCATCGGGGCAAGCCCGCCCGAGGTGGAGCGGCCGGTGCGCAGGGGATTATCGCGGCAGGCATCGAGAATCAGAATCTTGACGGCTGCTCCCTGCGATTCCAAATCCCCGACGATACGCTGTGCGGAAACGGCCTCATCCTCGACGTAGCCCTCAGTGGCGTCGGCCGGGATATCGACCGGGAGGAGATAGTTGGTGCCTTTGATTTCGACGCCATGGCCGGAGTAGTAAACAAAGGCGAAATCGCCTGACTTAACCGAATCAATGAATTCGCGGACAGCACGCTTCATCTCGGTGCCCGGAACATCCGTTAGGACGTGAATATCCGGGTGCGCAAACCCGTCACGCTCGAGAGCCGCCGCAACGTCCGTAGCATCGTTGACGGGGTTCGTGAGCGGCTTCCAGGGGTAGGCCCTGTTTCCGATGACGAGCGCGAGACGGCGGCCAGCGCCGGGTTCGCCCGGGTCCGGGTCCAGCGCCTTGCCTCGCTGGGCTTTGCCTTGAGTGCAAAGCAGGACGACAGCAACCAGAACCGCCGTTGCAAGGAACTGGCGACGGAGTGGGCCTGTAACGCGCTGTTGGCGCGCCCAATCGATGAGTTCCACGACGACTGCCATTCGTGCGCGACGCTTTCGCATAGTTCTTCCTCTTTCTGTTCCGAGGTTGTTCTTCTGCGATAGCCCAGCGGGCGCTTGCCGCCGGAACCGGCCACTGGTAGACAGCTATATTCCAACGGAGGCATCCACGCGTGTCAAGAACATTGTGAGTTCAAGCTCCGCGCCGTATCGAGAAGGGCGAAACTTTCCGGTGAGCGCGCATCCCATGCAATGAATCCGTAGAATGGAAACAGATGGCTTTTACCGAACAATACGACGTCGCCGTGGTGGGCGCTGGACACGCCGGCTGCGAGGCGGCCATGGCTGCGGCGCGCATGGGCCTGAAGACCGCCCTCATCACTATGAACCTCGACCTCATCGCCCAGATGAGCTGCAATCCGGCTGTCGGCGGCGTGGCCAAGGGGCATCTGGTCCGCGAGGTGGATGCGCTGGGCGGCATCATGGGCGAAGTCGCCGACGCCGTGGGCATTCAGTTCCGGCTGCTGAATTCTTCGCGCGGTCCGGCGGTCTGGAGCCCGCGCGCACAGTGCGACAAGCAGCTCTACCGCGTTAAGATGCGCGAGGTGCTGGAATCGCAGCCGGGGCTGCATATTCGCCAGGCGGAAGTTGTGGACCTGGTGATTGAAGACGGGGAACGAGGGGACAAGGGAACAAGGGAACAAGAAGACGAGGGACTTCGGGATCCCTCGGCTTCGCTCGGGACAGGCTTCGGGACTAAGGGACTGGGGATTGACGAAGTAACGGAAGCGCCACGACCGGCGCGCCTTCGCGGCCGCATCGTTGGCCTCAAGCTGCGCGACGGCCGTAACCTCCTCGCGGGCGCAACCATTATTACTACGGGGACGTTTCTCAACGGCCTCATCCATTGCGGCGAAGAGCGCTACCCTGCGGGGCGCTCGGGCGAGCCTGCGTCTGTGCTACTCGGCGAGGCGCTGCGTGCGCTGGGGCTTCGGACTTGCCGACTCAAGACGGGGACGCCGCCGCGGCTCGACGGCCGGACTATCGATTGGAAGGCCTTCGAAGAGCAGCCGGGCGACGCCGATCCCACGCCTTTCAGTTTCCGGACCAAGAAAATTGTGCAGCCGCAAATCTCCTGTCACATCGCATTCACCACGCCGGAGACGTTGCGCATTATTCGCGAGAACGTGCACCGCTCCGCCATGTATTCGGGGCGGATCGAGGGCATTGGGCCGCGCTACTGCCCGTCGATCGAAGACAAGATCGTCAAGTTCCCTGATAAGACGCAGCACCAGTTCTTCCTCGAACCGGAGGGCCTGAACACGCACGAGGTTTACGTGAACGGCATGTCCACTTCGCTGCCCATGGAGGTGCAGTGGCAGATCGTGCACTCGATTCCCGGCCTCGACCAGGCCGAGATGCTGCGCCCCGGCTATGCCATCGAATACGATTCGGTGGATCCAACGGAGCTCGACCGCTCGCTGCGCGTGAAAGCCTTTACCGGCCTCTATCTCGCCGGGCAGATCAACGGAACAAGCGGCTACGAAGAGGCCGCATGCCAGGGGATTATGGCGGGCATCAACGCCGCGCTTTGGCTGAAGGGCGAACGGCCGTTCACGCTGGACCGGACAGAAGGCTATACGGGCATCCTGATCGATGACCTGATTTCGAAGGGGACGAACGAACCGTATCGGATGTTCACCTCACGCGCCGAGTTCCGCCTGCACCTGCGCATCGACAACGCCGATCGCCGCCTGACGCCGCATGGCCGGCGACTGGGCCTCATCGACGACCAAGCCTGGGCCGAGTATGAACAGAAGCAGGCGCGCATGGCCGCGCTCGCGGGCTTCTTGGTGACTGGCAAGGTCGATGCAGAGAAGCTGGAGCGAGCAGGATTCGGGAGCCTGCCCGCAACCGCGGGCCTCACCTGGGCGCAATTGCTGAAGCGCCCCGAGGTCTCGATCGAGGCGCTCCTTGCCGTCCTTAGCGACGAACTGGCCCGCGATCCGCTGCTGATCGACTGGGCGGAGTATGTACCGCCGGTCTCCGGACCGGCTGTACTGCCGGCGTCCACGCCGTCAGAATCCGCCATCCTCCGCGCCGCGCGCCGCAACGAAGCACGCGCCGTCGAAACCGAGATCAAATTCGCCGGCTACCTCGAGCAGCAGAAAAAGTCCATCGAAAAACTGAAGGCGGCAGAATCCGTCGCCATTCCCGAATGGCTCGAATACGGCACGATCAGCGGACTCTCGCGCGAGATGCGCGAAACACTGGAGCGCGTACGCCCGCAGACGCTCGGCCAGGCCAGCCGCATTCCCGGCGTTACACCGGCGGCGATGAGCCTGGTGCACGTGTCGATACGGTTGCAGGGAAATCGTCGCCGCGCTACCGCCTGAGGGCTGCCTCGCCTCGCTGGGCCCGTGACTTCACGGCTACTGCGAATGTCGATCAATTCTAGATTTACGCCGCGCTACTTCAAGGTTAGGGTTGCCATTCCTGCTTGCGTTTTATAGGTAAGCCCTTGGCCTGGCTCGAACCCTGCGAAGCCTTTGGGAGCTTTGATCACCCAGAGCTGTTTGTCTAACATGCCATCCTGGGAGATACCTCGGATGAGATACACCCAAATCTCGTCTCCCACCCAGACTGCAAGGTAATTCCTTTGGGGATCCTCCTGAAGCCCACCTGCGGCAATCCCTTTCACGCGGGAGAATTCGAATCCGTCGCAGTCGTGCTTGCCCGTTGGCACTATCACGCCGCGCATATCGATGTAGGAGGGAGAGCCTTTGCGGCCATCGACGTGGAAGAACTGGTCATAGGCAACAAAGCCGTTCATGCCTTTCCCCGTGAATATGCGAAAGAGCTCCACCGGAGCGTTCTTCTCTGTGCCTTGAGCATCTATATCCACCGCCATTCCCAGATTGTGCGAATCAAGATAATCGCCTGAAAGTGGCTGCAATGGGCCGGGAGCCAACCCTTCCGTGACCTTTTTCACTTCAAGGCTTGCGCTCACCTTGTAGATCACGATTGGGGGCGACTGCCGGTAATGAGGAAAGTACAGAACGACGATCTCATTTGTGCCGTCGTTATCGATGTCAACGTCAAGAACGCCCTCTATGCGTGTTTTGTAGTTGGCGTCTCCGAATACCTCCGGATAGTCCTTCTCGAGGATGTAACTCTTGAGCGCTGCGAGCCGCGGATTTGTCTCCTGTCCCGCAGACACATTGAGCATCGCGCCCAAAAGCACCACAAGCATTGCGATTCCTCGCCTCATAGATGTGTCCTTTTGAGATGTCGATTGTTCTGGTGAGCAGAATACGCCTCCCTTCCTTCGACAGCAACCGCACAACTTGCGATGCACTCTCATTGGCCCTAAGAGCTATCATCTCCGATATGAATCTCTGCGAAATTCAGGCCGCATTGCGCGACGCCTCCCTCGACGGCTGGCTCTTTTACGACCACCACCATCGCGATCCCATTGCCACGCGCATTCTTGGTATCGACCCGGTGGCGCATGTGACGCGCCGCTGGTACTACTTCATTCCCGCCACCGGCGAGCCCGAGAAGCTCGTGCATCGCATTGAGCAAGCGCGGCTGGACGCGCTGCCGGGCGCGAAGAACCTCTACTCCAGTTGGCAGGAATTGCACCTGGAGCTAGAGAACCTCCTCCAAGGCAAGAAAACGATTGCCATGCAGTACTCGCCCAACAACGACATCATGTACGTGTCAATGGTTGATGGGGGAACTCTGGAATTCCTCCGCTCTCTCGGCAAGGAGATCGTGACCTCAGCCGATCTTGTCAGCCAGTTTGAGGCTGTCCTGAGCGAGGAGCAGATCGCGAGCCACCAGGTTGCGCAACGCGCCATCGACGCCATTGTCGCCGAAGCGTGGCTCGAGATCGGACGCCGCCTGCGGCCTGCTGATGGCCGCACGGGCGGGCTTTCGGAGTGGGATATGGTTGTTTGGCTGGGCGAGGCTATGCGCCGCGAGGGCCTGATTTGGGAGAACGGCCCCGACGTGAGCGTGAACTCGAACACCTCCGACTCGCACTACGAGCCGACGGCCGAGCGCTCGGCGCCGATTCGCGAAGGCGACTTTTTGTTGATCGATATTTGGGGGCGGCTCGACCAGCCGAAAAGCATCTTCTACGACATCACGTGGACGGGTGTAATCGGGCGCGAGCCCACTGGGAAAGAGCAGCTCGTCTTCGAGACCGTGCGCAATGCGCGCGACGCTGCGATTGCTGCGGTCGCACAAGCGTTCGCCGCCGGCCGCGAGATTCGCGGCTTCGAGGCCGACGACGCAGCGCGCGGTGTGATCAAAGCTGCAGGCTTTCAAGAGTTTTTCACGCATCGCACCGGACACAACATTGCGCAGGAGCTGCACGGATCGGGAGCGCACCTGGATAACCTCGAAACCCATGACGTGCGCCGTATTCTTCCGCACACTTGCTTTTCGGTCGAGCCCGGAATTTATCTGCCAGAGTTCGGCGTGCGCAGCGAAGTGAACATGCTCACCGCGCCCGGAAAGGCGTGGGTGACGGGCCGGATTCAGCGGGAATTGATGCGAATCTAGCCGATCTCGCTTCCAATCCCGCCGATTCTCTTGGCTGATAAAGCCTTTTCAGAACCATTAGTGAGTTGCGCCCACACCTCAGTCTTCGAAGGTCACGGCTGTTTTTTCAGCTCATTTTTTTGGGAGCTGGCTCCGGAAGCTGCCTG
>CAVXOO010000015.1:0-11980 GCA_963762945.1 uncultured Acidobacteriaceae bacterium
CGCATCGCCGAAGGCGCGGCCATGATTCGGACAAAAGGAGAAGCGGGCACTGGCGACGTGGTCCATGCTGTGCAGCACATGCGCCAGATCGTGAAAGAGATGCGCGGGCTCACAGTGCTAACGGAGCAAGAACTCTACGCCGCGGCCAAGGAGCTGCAAGCACCGTATGAGCTGGTCCGAATGGTTGCCCAGAGCGGGAAGCTCCCCGTGCCGAATTTCTCTGCCGGCGGCATCGCCACCCCCGCCGACGCGGCACTGATGATGCAACTGGGCGCCGAAGCAATCTTTGTCGGGTCGGGAATCTTCATGAAAGAGCGCGCGACCCCGCTCGATGTCGAGAACGATCCCAAGGAACGCGAAGAAGCCGTCTCCCGCGCTAAGGCCATCGTCGTCGCCACCACGCACTGGAACGATCCCAAGATTCTGGCCGAGGCAAGCGAACAAGTCACGGGCACCATGAAGGGCCTGGCCGCCGCGGCATTAGAAGAATCTCAGCTTCTCCAAACCCGCGGCTGGTGAATTTGCCATTCAGGCAGCCGCTCGCTATTCGCTCGCACTGGCCTTTGTGGCACCCATCCTTGCGCTAGGAAAAAGCGCAAGGATGGGCACTTGGCTGCGAACCAAAAGTATAGGTAATTTTAATAGTTCGTGCTATTTTGTCTCCCAAAGGAGCAAACTTGCGCATAGCAATGAGCAATAATTGCAAAGGTAGCTGCAAGAGACCCCGCAGTAAAAAGAAACATCCACGATACCCGGGCGCTTACGGCCTATGCCCATTCTGCGGGACATGGCAACGTATAAGTGCGGGAATGCTGATCAATCATTGACGGCCCATTTCTCTACCGGTCCAGCCTGGGCCATCCGCCAAATACAACTTGCCTCGCACCCTGCAAAGGCACATGGCGAGGCAATAAGCTTAACCTAACAGCCCGTTCGAGGGACGCTCTGGACGGGCCACAGAGGATTCGGGTCACGGGGGACTGAATATGCAGTTTGACCGGGTTAGAGACGCAGAAGACGTGCTTCTTGCGAAACTGATGCCATTTCCTCATTTTGAAATCGAAGTGGGCGGCATGGAGGCAAATTCACCCAGGAACTGGTTGCGAATTCGCAATCGACTATCTGGAAAGCGATTTACATTCCGGTTCGTGTTAGCTACCGATCTCCTGACAGTGCATTTCGACGGTCTTCTGGCACGCCTCGCCCAGGAATGCGGGAGGTGCGATTGATGGGAATTTGTCCGCACTGCAAAGAGCGTATAGCGAGCGTCGATGTTGAGGCAATTACGATTACATTCGGCCTGAAAGCCTTTCGAGGTGTGAGCTTTTCTTGCCCGCACGCCGATTGCCACGCCGTCTTGACGGTACAGGTTGATCCTGCTTCACAACGAAATGACCTCTTACAAGCGCTGGGGTAGGGCCGCCGGGTGCCCCATCTTCGCTTTTTTCTGGCGAAGGTTGGGAGCGAGACAGCGAGTGCGAGCGAATTGCGAGCGGCTGCCGCACCGCAGGTGCTTGACATAGTCATATGACTAGTTATATGACTATGTGGGAAGGAGTTTCTCTCCATGGCCTGGCAGGTCTATGACGCAAAGGCGCGCTTCAGCGAACTTCTCGACGCCGCGCTCAAAGACGGCCCGCAAGTGGTCACGCGCCGCGGAGTGGAAACGGCCGTTCTCGTTCCCATCGACGAGTGGAAGCGGTTGAAGGCCCAAGCGAGACCGTCAATCAAAGACGTTTTGCTGGACCCTGATGGCCCCCACGATATTCCTTTGCCTCCCCGGCGCTTGGTCCTCAAATTGCGCCCGTTCTCCTTTGACGATGATGGGCAGCAATGACCTATCTGCTCGATACAAACGTCATCTCGGAACTGCGAAAGCGAAAGCCGCACGGAGCGGTCACCGCATGGATCGAGAGCCTGGGCGACCAGGATATACGGATACCCGCGGTAGCCATTGCCGAACTCCAGGACGGCGCTGAAATCACGCGACGGCAAGATCACGTAAAGGCAATCGAGTTGGAACAGTGGATTGATCGCGTGATGGCCACCTTCGTCGTTCTCCCCATGGATGGCTCGATGTTTCGAGACTGGGCCCGGTTGATGAGTGGCAAATCCGACGATCTCGCTGCCGATGCGATGATTGCGGCAACCGCGCGCGCTCATCAACTCACCGTTGCCACTCGCAACGTGAAGGATTTCGAGAATTTCGGCGTCCGGGTCTTCGATCCGTTTTCAAGCAAATAGTCTAAGCGGTACAATCTTTGTAGTTATTTTGCGGCCTTTGAGCTAGCAGGCCTTGTTTTCTCATCCCCAGCCCACTTTCCCAATTTCGCGCGTCCAAGAAAGAGTAAGAGCCCCTCAACCACCGAGGATCTCTATGCCGTCCATTTTTTCGCCCATCCCGGCCGAGATCGAGCGGAAGGCGCCCGGAACCGGGGGCAAGCCGCCCGTCGATCACCGCCCGACCGGAGGCGGCGGGGGCGGAGGCGACGACGACTGGCGGAGTCCGCGCCGCGGCCCGCGGGAGCTTCTCCATCGCGCGCGCGCGGCCGTCTTTTGCGTGCTGGCCTGCGACATGGTGTTTTTTGCGGTGCTGGTTGTGACCTTCTATGCGCGCCAGGCCAGCACGCACATGGATCCGCGGACCCTGCGCCAGGTTGGCGACTGGCACCCGATCCTGCTGCCGCGCATTCTCTACTTCAATACTGCTGTCCTGCTGTTGAGTAGCCTCACCATGGAGTGGGCACGGCGGCATATCTTTCGCGAGTTTGACGTCCTGGAGGAGTGGCTGGGACTCGGCCGGCCCGCGCTGCGCCGAACCTTACCCTGGATTGCACTCACGCTCGTGCTGGGATTGACGTTTCTTTGCGGTCAGGTTCTGGCCTGGAGACAACTCGCCGCGCAAGGATTTGCCTTTGATCGGGGGGCCACGCCGGCAAGCTATTTCTTCTATCTGATCACTGGACTGCACGCCGCGCACCTGGTTATGGGTGTGCTTGCACTGCTTTTTTGCCTCTGCGCTCTGGCGCGGCTCAAGAACGTGGAGTCCCGCCAGATTGCGGTGGATGCGACGGCATGGTATTGGCACGCCATGGGCTTTGCCTGGCTCATATTATTTGGGGTTTTGGTGCTGGGGCAATGAAGAGCAGCTTCTAGCTCTTAGCCTTTAGCTTCTAGCTCTTCCGTGCGGGTGAAAAGGTTGACGTGACGCGAAAATCCTGTAACCGCATGAAGAAGCCAATATGGATTCTGTTTTGCTCAAGCCGGATTTTGAGAGCTGAGAGATCCACCTGCTTATGCAGGGCGCAGCCGCATCAAGGCGCGGAGCCGGTCGGCAACGCTCGGCACTTCCGGGCACTCGAAGTAGACTTTCCGGTTGAGGCTCATCAGCAGTTGTACTGCCTCTACCTGAGGATCCTGCGCGGAGAAGGACCCTCCCGCGTAAACGAACTCGTCCGCAAGGTATTCAATTGCGTGGCCAAGGATTTCGAGCGCACGGCCGGCTTCCGGCGAGATTCTGCGGCGGCGCGCCACGCCGCGGCCCATAATCGGAGCCGGGCCAGGGATGCACCCCGAAACCCCGCGCATTGTCGGAGAGGTCGCCATTGATTCCATCCTCACCTGAATGATCGGCGCCGTGCAGTCCATCCATCAGGTAACGAAGGTACTGTTCCAAAACAGGACCGGTTCATTTATGCGCTCTTCAAAGCGGGAAACCAGTGACGTGGCTCACATCTGATCGCTCAAGCCTCCGTGGTACGCTTTTCTCTGCGCTCAATCGCACTATCTCCCGCACAACAAACCAGTTCTTCGTGCCTGATCGATTGGATGCCTTGACGGGAAGCGTCTGAATACCTAATCTCAAACCTAGAAACCTGCGTCTCCGAAGCGTTTCCATGCACCAGGGGCGCAAATGTATCGGCTTCATTCGGACTGGGCGACGATGAATCCCTATTACTGGCAGTATCTCCCGCTGTTGATGCAGATTCTTGCTGCATTCCTGCTTGGCGTGGGGATGGTCACAGCCTCGTGGTTCGTGGGGCGGCATCGCGACACACAAGTCAAGCTCGATGCCTACGAGTGCGGCATTGTGGCCACCGGCGACGCGCGCGGGCGTTTCAGCGTGCGCTTCTATCTGGTCGCGGTGCTCTTTATCCTCTTCGACGTAGAAGTGGTTTTCATGATGCCCTGGGCCGTCATTTACCGACGCCTGCCCGCGCTTACCGGCTGCTCGCGCCTCTTCGGTTTCTGGGAGATGCTCGTCTATCTGGGCTTCGTGGCCGTCGGTCTTTACTACATTGTGCGCAAAGGCATCCTGAACTGGAGCCAGGACAAGGCGGATCTTTAAGATGCCTAGCCTACCGCCAACCTTATTGGGCAAGCAGGCTGTCCTCGCGGCCATGCCGGACCACCCAGCGATCAAAGCCCTTCTCGCCTGGAAACCGGACGCCCTCACGGACGCCAGATTCGACTTCGGCGAGCTCACGCTAACCATTGCATCGACTGAGATTCGTGCCGCCTGCTCCACCGTGCAGGCCGCCGCCTACAACTTCTTTGAGGACATGACGGCGGTCAACTGGTATCCCGGCGAGCCGCGCTTTCAGTTGAGCTATCACATCCTTTCGCACGCCCTCAAAGAGCGCATCCGGCTGCGCGTGCTGCTCGATGAAGCCGAAGCCAGCGCCGAACCGAGCATCGATTCGATTACGCCGGTCTGGCTGGGCGCCAACTTCTTCGAGCGCGAGGTCTTCGACCTCTTCGGCATTCGCTTCGCCGGTCATCCCGACCTGCGCCGCATCATGTTGCCGGACGATTGGAAAGGCCATCCCTTGCGCAAGGATTACCCGGTGGAGGGATACCGCTAATGAGCGAGAAGCCCGGCACACCCGTTCTCGAATTGCCCAGGGCCGAAAGCACCGGCGCGCGGCAAATGGTACTCAACATGGGCCCGCAGCACCCGGCGACCCATGGCGTACTGCGTTTGGTGGTCGAACTCGATGGTGAAGTAATTCTCAGCGTGCGGCCGGAGATCGGCTATCTGCACACGGGGATTGAGAAAACCTGCGAGGCCAAGTTTTATCAGCAGGTGGTTCCGCTCACGGATCGGATCAATTATCTCGATCCGCTCTCGAACAATCTCTGTTATTGCCTGGCCGTCGAGAAACTGCTCAATCTCGAAATCCCCGAGCGCGCGCAATGGATTCGCGTGCTGCTGACCGAGCTGAGCCGCCTGAACTCGCACCTGATCTGGCTTGGCACGCACGCCATGGACATTGGCGCGCTCACAGTTTTCCTCTACACGTTCCGCGAACGTGAGGAAATTCTAAGACTCTTCGAGGCGGTGGCCGGCCAGCGCATGATGACCAGCTACTTCCGTATCGGCGGGCTTTCCATGGAGCCGCCGCTCGGCTGGTTGGATCGCGTGGCCGCATTCATTCACGGTTTTCCGGAAAAGATCGACGAATACTCGAACCTGCTGACCGGCAATCCCATCTTCATGAATCGCTTGAAGGGCGTGGGCTATCTCTCTGCGGCAGATGCCATTGCGCTCGGCGTGACCGGCCCTCCGCTGCGCGCTTCCGGCGTCGATATCGATCTGCGCCGCGATATGCCCTACTCAAGCTACGAGAAGTTTCAGTTCCACGTGCCGACTTCGACGGTCGGCGACACCTGGGCGCGGTACGAAGTTCGACTTGTCGAGATGCGCGAGAGCACCAAGATCGTCCAGCAAGCGCTTGACGGCATGCCCGGAGGCGAAGTGAAGGCAAATGCGCCGAAGATTGTGCTGCCCGACCGCGAAAAAATGAAGACGCAGATGGAGGCGCTCATCCATCACTTCAAAATCGTTACCGAGGGGTTCAACGTGCCCGCCGGCGAGGTTTACCAGGGCATTGAATGCGGGCATGGACAGATGGGTTATTACGTAGTCTCCGACGGCACCGCCAAACCGTACCGCGTGCACATGCGTTATCCTTCGTTTGCCACGCTGCAGGCCGTTGAAACCATGTGCAAGGGAGGGCTGATCGCCGATCTGGTTGCGGTGGTGGGCTCGATCGACATCGTGCTGGGAGAGATCGACCGGTGAGCGCTCCGCCCCTTGATGTTTTGGACGAAGTTTGGAAGGAATTATGGGTTTCGCTCGCTTCCCTGCTGCAGAGCTATACCGCGCTGCACGGACTCGATGACAATCGTCAGGCTCAGGTTGAAGCGGACGAGGGAAAAATCGTGGTTCGCCATGGGGAAAAGTGGCTCTACCTCAAGCGCGACGGCGCAATGGTGACCTGGACGCGAGAGAATAGAAGTGGCGGAAGAGTCGAAATCTGCGAGTCCGGCCGGTTGCGCAGCGGGACGAGCGAAGACGAATTGGATCTGGCGGCAGAAGCCTGGGCACGGGAGTTGATGCGATGAGCGAGAAAAATCCCGAGACTATGACGGTCTTTTCGCCCAAGCTGGCCAAACGTTTCGACGCGCTCGTCGAGAAGTATCCTGTGAAGCGCTCGGCGCTGATTCCCATGCTGCTCTACGCGCAGGATGAAGTGGGTTATCTCTCGGACGCAGTCGTGGCCGAAGTCGCGCATCGCATCGGCATTACGGAGCTCGAAGTGCGCAATGTCGCCACCTATTATTCGATGCTTCGCTTCAAGCCCGCGGGCAAATTCAACATTCAGGTCTGCACCAATATCAGTTGCATGCTGCGCGGCGCTTACGACGTCTACGAGCGATTCCAGGAGGAGCTGGGTGTAGGCCCCAAGGGCGTGACTTCAGACGGCCTCTTCTCAATCGAAGAAGTGGAATGCATCGGCGCCTGCTGCTGGGCGCCGGCCATCCAGGTGAACTACGACTTCCACGACGAGCTCAAACCCGATCTCGTTCCCGGAATTCTCAGCGGCTATCGCGGCAAGGCTTCGGTCTCTGGCGCCGGCGCTGACCGATCCGCGAAACAGGTCCAAAACAAGGAAAAAAATGCCTAGGCTCGTCTCCCATCCCGATGAAGTGAAGATCGTCTCCAGCCGCTTTGGCAAAGGAGCGGCCAAGATCGATCGCTATCTCGAGCTGGGAGGCTACGAGGCCGTGAAAAAGTGCCTCGCGCAAGGCCCCGAGTGGATCGTAGAAGAGATGAAGGCCAGCGGCCTTCGCGGACGCGGCGGCGCGGGTTTTTCTGCGGGGATGAAGTGGTCTTTCGTTCCCAAGCAATCCTCCAAGCCCAAGTACATTCTCGTGAACGGCGACGAGAGCGAGCCCGGAACCTGCAAGGATCACCTGATCTTTCTGCACGATCCGCATTCCGTAATCGAGGGCACGATCATCGCCGGCCTCGCGGTGGGCGCGAAGATGGGCTTCATCTACCTGCGCGGCGAGTATCGCTACCTGCTCGAAATCATGGAACGCGCCGTCGCCGATGCATACGAGCGCGGCTTTCTGGGCAAGAACATCTTCGGGTCCGGCATGGAGTTCGAGATCGTCACCCAAACCGGCGCGGGGGCCTACGAAGTCGGCGAGGAATCGGCGCTGATGGAGTCGCTCGAAGGCAAACGCGGCGTGCCGCGCATCAAGCCGCCCTTCCCCGCCGTTGTCGGCCTCTACGGCGGTCCCACGGTCATCAATAATGCTGAAACCATCGCAACTGTGCCCTTTGTCATCGCGATGGGCGCAGCGGCGTACTCGGCTGTCGGCACGCCGCGCAATGGCGGCACGCGACTTTTTGGGATCAGCGGCCACGTGGAACGGCCCGGCGTTTACGAACTGCCCATGGGCTACAACCTCAAAAAGATGATCTACGACGTGGCCGGCGGCGTGCGCGGCGGGCGTCAATTGAAAGCTGTTGTTCCCGGAGGCTCGTCGACGCCTGTGTTGCTGCCCGAGGAGATCGACATCGGCATGGACTTCGATCAGGTGGGCAAAGCAGGCTCCATGCTCGGCTCGGGCGGCGTCGTGGTCATCGACGATCGAACGTGCATCGTCGAATTCGCCCTTCGCACCATCAGTTTTTACGCGCACGAGAGCTGCGGATGGTGCATTCCCTGCCGCGAAGGCACCGACTGGCTCAAGAAATCTCTCACCCGCTTCCACGCCGGCTTCGGCAGCGAGGCCGACATCGACAACATTCAATATCTCGCTGAGAACATGCTGGGCCGCACCTTCTGCCCGCTCGGCGACGCCGCGGCCATGCCAACCATCGCATTCGTCAAAAAATTTCGCAAGGAGTTTGAGGATCATTTGCACGGCAAGCCCTGCCCGTTTGCGCGGGAAGGCGTGCCGCAGCTGACGGTAATGTAGATCAAGCCGCCGTTTACTACTATGGTGCGCTTAACTGCTCATTCAACCCATTTGGTTTGTTGCACTTGAAAGTTCCGGCATCGCTGAAGAATTGACTGCGAATACCTTTTGCCGAACGGCTTTTCATGGACATAACAGAGAGATTCTGTGAGCCTCCGGATGAGAAAGGAGGTCACACAGATGAGACCGCAAGAGCTAGTACGTATTCTGGAGGCAGACGGCTGGTTTAGCACAGGACAGACCGGCAGTCACAGACAATTTCGTCACCCATCAAAACCCGGTTTGCTGATCGTACCGATGCACAGCGGCAAAGAAATCGGGAAAGGGCTGCTTCACAGTATTCTGAAGAAGGCAGGTTTGAAATGACACGAGAATACTTGGTGGTCTACGAAAAGGGCGATAAGAACTGGAGCGGATTCTCTCCGGACGTCCCCGGATGCGGTTCAATGGGTGAGGCACTCGAAGATACCCGCACAAATATGCGCGAGGCGCTGGACCTTTATCTGGCCGAAGCTGCAAAGGCCGGCGAGCCCTTCCCTGAAGCGGCTGCTACCAACGTTGACTTCGAGGAGTTCGATCCCGGGCATGAGACGAAGCATTACGTTGTCGAGTGGCTCCGCGTAACGCTTCCGCAATCCGTTGCATCCACGCGCACAACGCAGGCCGCTTAAGGACTCGAATGCCCGACGTCACATTCACAGTCGATGGCAAGAAGCTAACCGCTCCGGCGGGGACGCTGCTCATTGACGCTTGCCGCAAGGCCGGCATCGAGATTCCTGCCTTTTGCTACTATCCCGGCCTCTCGCTGCAGGCCGCATGCCGCATGTGCGTGGTGCGCCAGGAGAAAGTTCCCAAGCTGCAAACCGCCTGCACCACCACCGTTGCCGAGGGCCAGGTTTTTATCACGGAGTCGCCCGAGATCGCGCAGGCGCGCAAAGCCACCATCGAATTGCTCCTCGGCAACCACCCGCTCGATTGTCCCGTGTGCGACGCGGGCGGCGAGTGCGAGTTGCAGGACATGACCTTCAAGTACGGCGCAGGCGAAAGTCACTACGCTGAGGCCAAGGACCATCGCGACGAGCAGCAATGGTCGCCGGCCGTCTTCTACGATCGCCCGCGGTGCATCCTCTGCTATCGCTGCATCCGCATGTGCGGCGAAGGCATGGACGTGTGGGCGCTGGGTGTTTGGAATCGCGGCGCGGACTCGGTCATCGTGCCCAACGAAACTGGAAAGACGGGGAACCAGCAGCTCGACTGCGAACAATGCGGGATGTGCATCGACGTGTGCCCTGTGGGCGCGCTCACCAGCGGCAGCTACCGTTACAAGACGCGGCCCTGGGAGATGAGCCATGTCTCAACAACTTGTACTCATTGCGCCGACGGTTGCAAGGTGACTCTCGGCGTGCGCACAACCAATGACGGTGCAGAGATTGTTCGTGCCGACAATCGCGACAAGAGCGGCATCAACAACGATTTTCTCTGTGCCAAAGGCCGCTTCGGCTTCGACTTTGTGGAGAGCTCCGACCGTTTGACGCAACCGCTTGTGCGCGATGCCGCAGGCAAACTCGAACCCGCGACATGGGAGCACGCCCTCCGCTTAGCCGCCCAGAAGCTCAAGGAAATTCGCGATACGCGCGGCGGTGCGGCAATTGGAGTCGTCGGCTCGAACCGCATCACCAACGAAGAAAACTATCTGCTTCAGAAGTTTGCGCGCACAGTGCTTCAGACCAACAACATCGACCACGAACGCACGACCGAGTACGCGGCCTTTGCACGCGCTCTGGCTGGAACCACTGGCAAAACCACAAGCCTGCGCGACATTGCTTCGGCCAGCGCCATCCTTCTCGTTGGCGGCAGTCCCACCGAAGAGCATCCGCTGCTGGCATGGCTCTTGCGCACCAATGTACGCCTGAACCGTGCGCGGCTCTACATCGCCAACTCGCAGCCCATCAAGCTAGACCGGCAGGCCAAAGTCACGCTGCAACTGCCCGCCGGCGGGTACAAAAACCTCGCGGCAACTCTCGAAAACGGCACATCCGAATTCAACCAGGCGCTCCTGGCCGAGGAATCGCTGGTCGTGATTTTTGGCGAGGAATATCGCGGCGAGGCCGTCGAGAATCTCGTGGCCTGGGGACTCAAGCGCGGCCCCAATCCCGATTCTGTTCGTTTCGCTTATCTGGGCGACCACGCGAACTCGCGTGGTGCAGCCGACATGGGCCTCTTCCCTGACCTCTTGCCTGGCTATGCACCGGTGACTTCTCCAGGAGTTTTCAGCGAGTACCTCAACCTTCCCGCAGCACCGGGCAAGACGCTGCCACAAATGCTCGAAGCGGCCGCGAAGGGCGAACTCGGCGCGCTCCTCATCGTTGGCGCGAACCCGGTTTCGCGCGCCAAGCTCGATCCGGCAGCGCTCAGGAATGCATTCGTCGTTGTGCAGGATCTTTTCCTGACAGAAACCGCGGCTCTGGCCGACGTGGTTCTCCCCGCCGCCAGCCTCTACGAGAAGTCGGGCACGGTGACCAACACATACGGCGACATCCAGATGATGCGCAAAGCTGCCGATCGCGCCGGAGTCAAGCCGGACTTCGAAATCCTCGTTCGCCTCGCCGCGGCCATGGCTGCCGACATCAAAACTCTGGTTCCCTTCGGCCAAAAACGAAATTCGCCGGGCACCACAGCCGATCTAGGCCAGTCGCGCGGCGCGCAATCCGGCGAGGCCGATCGTCACTCCGTCTGGCTCGAAGCCAACGGTCTCGAACCCAAACTCAGCCCCTTCGATCCGCTTGCGCTTCTTGACGAGATCGAGAGGCTCGTCCCCGGTTACAAGCTCGACCGGATCAATCTTTTTGCAGGCAACGATGTGCATTCGGAACCGATGGCCGCACCCGGTTTTGTGCCGCTGAAGACACTGACGAGCCCGGAGCTAATCGTTCCCGCGCACGACACGCTTTTCACTTCCGGAACGCTGGGCCGTTACAGCACAGCGCTCAAGCAACTCGCTCAACATCAAACCAAGGAACTGGCGGAAACCGCCGCCGACTGAGCATCCGCGACGCTGACTCGCTAACTTGCTAACCCGCGCAGCGGGGCTAACTGGCTGCATTTTGGAACGTACGTGACGATCCTCGCATTCTTTCTCTGGAGCCTCGCGAAAGTCGCCGTAGTCACGGTGGTGATGCTGATGGGCATTGCCTACACCGTCTTGCTCGAGCGCAAACTTGTAGGCCGCATCCAGAATCGCTGGGGACCCAGCCGCGTGGGCCCCTTCGGGCTCCTGCAACCGCTCGTGGATGGCGCGAAATCCTTTCTCAAAGAAGACCTGATTCCAACCGCCGTCTATCGACCGCTTTACTTGCTTGCGCCCATCATCTCTCTGGGCTGCGCGCTCATTGCCATTTCCGTGATTCCTTTTGGCGCGCCGCTTGGTCCCAAAGGCTTCGATCTTTTTGAAATTTCGAATATCAACGTCGGATTGCTCGTCATTCTTGCGATCACGTCCGTGGGCGTCTACGGCATCGCCCTTGCCGGCTGGTCTTCGAACAACAAGTATTCGCTGCTCGGCGCGCTGCGCTCTTCAGCGCAACTGATCAGCTACGAACTGGCTCTCGGTTTATCGCTCGTGGGCGTGGTGCTTCGCGCCGGCTCGCTCAACCTGCGTGTCATCGTCGAGCAACAGGCCACCTACGGCATGGCAACTTGGAAC
>CAVXOO010000016.1:0-3298 GCA_963762945.1 uncultured Acidobacteriaceae bacterium
ATGACCAATTGCTGACGAATTCGCCGGATGGAGGCTCAACGTCTATGATGCCGCAACGAACAAGCTCCTTGCTCTGATGGGACGGTGGCGAACCCCGAGACTATTTGGATGTTCTGTTCTTCCACCAGCATCGCCTGTCGCTGGGGGCGCTTTGCTGGGCGTCCGCCGGCAAGGACCCTGGGGTGAATCCATTCATGATCTTGCAAGAATGTCAGCGAACAACGCACTTCCGGCCTGAGCAATTCCGCGAACTGCACTTGGCCGTGCCATTGGATCTGGAGGGGTGGAAGCAGGCTTGGATCAAACGCGTCGCGTGAAGCGCAACCTCAGGCTGTACTCCATCCCCTGGCGGTGCCGCAGTTGGACCGGGTGGTCACGGTGGCCGAGCAGAGTTCGCGCGGCACTTATGAGTGGGTGACGTTGGCGAACTATGAGGACTGGCAGCGCCAGAGCCGCTCGTTTGAATCGCTGGCGGTGCGGCGCGAAGATGCGATGACGCTGACCGGGAGCGGAGATGCCGCGCAGGTTGAAGCCGCGGTGACTTCGGCCAATTTCTTTTCCGTGCTTCGCGCCCGGCCGCTCCTGGGGCGCCTCTACAGCGACGACGAGAGCCGCCCAGGCCGGAACCTGGTTGCGGTGTTGGCGTATGGCTTCTGGCAGCAGAAGTTTGGCGGCGACCCCGCGATATTAGGCCGCACCATCGAGCTCAACCAGCGCACGTACACGATCCTGGGCGTCATGCCGAAGACGATGCAGTATCCATCTCTGGCCGATGTCTACCTGCCATTTGCGCCCTCGCCACTGCAGCTCGCCGATCGGACTTCGCGTGACTACCTTGTAACCGCGCGCCTTGGCGACAAGGTAACCGTGAAACAGGCGCAGGCTGAGATGCAGGCGCTCGCCGGACATCTTGCCCAGGCGTATCCCGAAACCAATGCCGGTTGGTCGGTGCACGTTGAGCCGCTTCTGGACGGAATCAACGGCCCCTACACGCCGCTCTACTATCGACTGGTTCTTGGCGCGACCTTGTTCGTTTTGCTTGTGGTCTGCGCCAACATTGCCAACCTGCAACTGGCGCGCGGCATTGCCCGCAGGCCCGAGATCGCCATGCGCACTGCGCTTGGAGCACGCCGCTCCCGCATTCTTCGGCAGTTGCTCACAGAGAATCTGCTGCTTAGCATCGTCGGCGCGGTGTGCGGTCTGGGCATTGCAAGGCTCTATTGGCAATACCTGCAAGTTTCGATGCCGGAGAGAGTGGCGCGCTACATGTCCGGATGGTCGAATACCAGCCTCAATGCGCGCGTATTGGGGTTTTCGTTTCTGCTTGCAGCTCTTGCCGGAATCGTGGCCGGCGTAGCTCCGGCATTGGACGCGCTGCGCGTCAACCTGGTCGATCAGCTCAAAGCCGGTTCGCGCTCATCGATCGGTTCCGGCCGCGCTTACCGGCTGCGCAGTATCTTTGCGGTAGCGCAGATTGCGCTGGCCGTTGCGCTCGTGATCGGCGCCGCCCTCATGGCGAAGGGCACAAACGCGTGGCTGCACATGGCCGACATCTACACGCCGAACAAAATGCTCACGTTCGACGTGAACCTGCCGGCGAACCGCTACGACACTCCGCAAAAACAGGCGCAATGGTACACGGAAAGCCTGGCCAGGTTGCGGACTCTGCCGGGAGTTACTCATGCGGAGCTCACTACCGCGCTGCCGTATAACGATGCGGCCTGGGTGCGCGACGTTGCGATTGAGAATCGCCCGGCGGTTCCTGGCAAGTTTGAGAGTGCGTTCAATCTTCCTGTGAGTCCGGGATACTTTTCCATGTTGCGCATTCCCGTTGTTGCGGGCCGTGGTTTTGACGAGGGGGATGCGGTTGGCTCGACCCCGGTCGCCATTGTGAGCGAGCGCTTTGTCGCGCAGTATTTTCCCAACCAGAACGCGCTCGGGCATCGCATTCGCATGGGCGGAGCCAATAGCCACGAGCCGTGGCTGACGATCGTGGGTGTTGCGAAAGAGGCGAGCTATTCTCTCTGGGACCAGACACCGCATGCCGCCGTTTACATGGATGCGTTGCAGCTACCGGTGGCCGGGACGGAGTACGCCGTGACCACCGACGGCGATCCGCTGGCCCTGGCGCCGGCGGCGCGCAAGGCACTGGCCGGAATCGATCCGTTGCTGCCGCTTAATACTGTAGAGACGTACGCGCAACTGCAGAACGACAACTTGACGGGGCTCAAGTACGCATCAGGGTCGCTTTTGATGGATGGGTCAATTGCCGCTGTTACTGGCGGCCATCGGCATCTTTGCTGTGATGGCGAATCTGGTCGGCGAGCGCACCCGCGAGATCGGCGTCCGGCTGGCAATGGGGGCGCGGCGTGAAGACGTACTTCGCATGATTCTGCGCCGTGCCTCGTGGCTTACGGGCGTAGGCCTGATCTCGGGATTGATGCTGGCATTCTGGCTCGTGCGCCTGGTCGCGAGCCTGTTGCGCGGCGTGCGTCCCGATGATCCGCTGGTTTTTTGCGGCATCACGTCGATGATCGCCGCCGTTGCGCTTTTTGCAAGCTGGCTTCCGGCTCGCCGCGCCGAACGCATCGATCCAATGGTCGCGCTCCGCGACGAGTGAGCGGGGCGGGCAACCGGGTTCTAGTGCGGCCGGCCGGGGAGGACGAAGTGCTCTGCGCAGCGCGGCTCGTACGAGTCGCCGGGCATCTTGATAGGGCTGTCGTACGGCGCGGGCTTGCCGTCGATGAGCCGCTGCGAATAGAGGGCGCGCGCGCCGCAACTGCAGTAGGCCATGCACTCGGTGATGCTGCCGCCGTATGCGTTCACCAGCCATGTGAGATTGAGCATTTCTCCGAAGGGCATCGCGCGGAAATCCAGATCGAGCCCCGCCACGAGGACGTCGTGGCCGGCGTCGAGCAGGTATTTGACGAAGAGAAAGAGCTGGTCGACGAACTGGCCTTCGTCGATGGCAATGCACTCCACGTGCTTGCCGATCTCCTGCTCCTTGTCGCGAATCGCGGCTAGAACTTCCCACGGATTGCTCGATTTGAACTCAATGGCGCTCATTTTGCCGCCCCCATTGGGATTGCGGCTTTCCACCACTCCGGGGCCACCCTTGGTATCGTCGCTGGGCTTCAAAACTATCACGTACTGTTTCGCATATTGGCGGCGCATATCGGCGCGGCGCTGCAACTCCGCAGTCTTGTTGCTGCGCATCGGTCCCATCATGACTTCGAGCTTGCCTTGCACAAACGGTCTCCTTGCTCTCGAAAAGAAACGGCTGCAATACCTGGCATCT
>CAVXOO010000017.1:0-3616 GCA_963762945.1 uncultured Acidobacteriaceae bacterium
GTCCATTCCTTTACAATCACCTCAATGAAGCTAGGCGAATTAGCAAGCCGTTTGGGCGCCGAATTGCGCGGCGATCCCGAACTCGAAATCACGGGCGTCAAGGGCATTGAGGAAGCGGGCCCGTCGGAGATCACCTTTGTCGCGAATCCCCGTTACACGGCGCTGGCCCGCACCACGCGCGCCGCAGCGATTATTGTCGAGCCGGAATTCCAAGAGATCGCAGCCGCGACTGTCCGCATCAAGAATCCCTACCACGCCTTTTCGCGCACATTGAGTCTTTTTTACCAGCCTCCGTATTACCCGCCCGGCATCCATCCCACGGCCGTCATCCACCCCACGGCCGTTATCGGCTCACATGCGCACATCGGCACGTATGCAGTCGTCGGTCCCAACGTGCGCCTGGGATTGAATGCCACGCTCTTGCCGCACGTGGTGCTCTATCCCGGCGTCCAGGTGGGCGATTACTTTTTCGCTCATGCGCACGCGGTGGTGCGCGAAAACTGCGTACTCGGCGATAACGTTACCCTTGAAAATGGCGTCGTCATCGGCGGAGACGGTTTCGGCTTCTCGAAAAACGACAAGGGCCAATGGGAAAAGATTCCGCAATCGGGTCCAGTGCGCATCGGCAGCCGCGTGGATGTACAGGCTAATGCAACCATCGACCGTGCAACTGTGGGCGCGACCGAGATCGGCGACGGCACCAAGATCGACAATCTGGTTCAGATAGGCCACGGTTCGCGCGTCGGCAACGATGCGCTGCTCTGCGCGCAGACCGGTCTCGCCGGCTCTTCTATCATCGGCAATAACGTCATTCTCGCAGGCCAGGTGGGTATCGCCGGCCATTGCACCGTGGGCGACGGTGTGATCCTGACCGCGCAATCGGCGGTTTCGCACGACGTGCCGCCCGGCAAGGTCATCTCCGGTTCGCCTGGCTTCGATAATCGCATCTGGCTTCGTGCCGTGACGATCTTCCAACGGCTGCCGGAACTGCTCAAGCGCCTGGACCACCTGGAAAAGGCTGTGGCAAAGCTGTTGCCCGGTTCCGATGCCACGCCGCCCGGAAGCGATGCCGCGCCTCCCGAGAAGGAAGCCGGCGAGTGAGCTCCCGCGCCGGCTTGCGTTCGCTGTTTTGCACTGGAATTCTGGTCTCAATTTCCTTGTTCTCCGGCTGCCACTCTTACCACATCGACGCGACCATCGAGAACCACACCGGCGCGCCCATCCGGCTTCTTGAGGTGGACTATCCCAACGCCAGTTTCGGCGCCAACACTTTGGCTGCGGGCGCGGAGCTTCATTACCGGTTTCAGGTGAGCGGCAACGGCCAGCTCAAGATCTCGTATACGGCGGCGAACGGTCAAACCGTGCAGATTTCGGGTCCCATGTTGGCCGAGCGAGAGCAAGGGCAGCTTGAAATCGTCCTCGAACCCGGCGGGAGGGCCGAATTCGATCCACATTTGACGCCGGCCCTCTGACCAGCAGCGGCCGAAACCCCTTCAATCGGCAGAGAAAACCGCAAAAATCGACTTCGAATCTCGTTCAAGCGCCTTATGTTAGCGCAAATCCTTCCGATAAGAAGAGGGGAGGCTCGAGTTGCGCACCGCGCCTGCAACCCGTCTTGCGCGTCAACCGGGCAGATGGCAGCGCTCGTGTGGCTTCCCGCTTCGCATGGCGGGCTGCTTCTTCTCCGTGACTCTAGCCACGGTTTTTGTAGGTCTTGCACCGGAAGCAAATCTGATCTGGGTAGCAAATGGGGTCATCCTCGCCTATCTGCTTCTGGCGCCCCGCAAAAGGTGGCCGGCGTACCTGTGCGTGGCTTACATTGCGCAATTCACCGGAGGCATGCTGGTAGGCCATCATGGAATCACCAGTGGCCTATTCCTGACACTGCTGAATGTTTCGGAACCGCTTGTGAGCGCATTGTTCTTGCGCCGCCGCACCACCGAATTCCCTGACTTTACGCGCCCAGCTTACATCGCGCGCTTCCTGCTATATGGCGTTCTGGCCGGGCCCGCCCTGCTGGGGGCTGTCGATGCCGTTCTATCCCCCATTTGGCACACTGCCTCCCCGCTTTGGCACACCACCTCGTGGGGCAGCGAATTCCTGCAGTGGTTTACCGCCGACGCACTGGGAGTGTGCGTTGCCACTCCCGCATGCGTCGCGTTCTTCCGCGCCCGCATGCGCGCTTCGCTTCTTTCCTTCAGGCATTGGGCCTATTTACTCCCCGTTCTGGCCTGCGCGATTGCTGCGTTCTGTCAAGCGCGGATCCCGATGCCGTTCCTCATTTATCCGCTCTTGATTCTGGTTCTGCTTCGACTCACCCTTGGATGGGCGGCTCTTGCCACGCTCTTTGTTGCGGGAATAGCAAGCTATTTTACGGTGCGTGGCCAGGGTCCATTCGCCATATCCAATTCCATCGGGCCCATCGAATCGGCTGTGCTGGTGCAGGTCTATATCGCAGCCGCGATGGCCGTGCTCTATGGCATCTCTGTATTTCTTGAGAACATACGCGCCGCCGAACGCCGCCTGCGTGAAACTGCCGCCTTGCACAAGCTGGTGACGGAGAACTCTCGTGACATCATCATCATCGCCGACTTTGAAGGACATCGAAATCTAGTTTCGGCGGCTAGCAGCAATTGGAGCGGATGGAACCAGGAAGAGATGCTCCACCTGGACAGCCTCGATCTGGTGCATCCTACCGACCAGCCAATTATGGCGCAAACCATCTGCGAGCTGCGCGCAGGAAGAGACGATGCCCTGGTCGAGTGCCGAGTGAGGACGCGCAACGAGGAATACGTCTGGGTTGAGGCCAGTCTGCGCACCATCCGCGATCCCCGCACAGGCGTTCCCACTGGGATCCTGAACAATGTGCGTGAGATTACAAAGCGCAAGATGGCCGAGCAGCAACTGGCCGAGGCCTACCGCGCCGTGGAGGAACTGGCTATCACCGATGCTCTAACGGGTTTGGCCAACCGCCGCCGCTTCGATCAGTGCATCACAACAGAATGGCGGCGCGGAATGCGCGAGCGCAATCCCCTGTCGCTGGTGCTCATCGATGCCGATTTGTTCAAGTCCTACAACGACACCTACGGCCACTTGCGCGGCGACAATTGCCTCAAGCAGATTGCCGAGGCGATTCAGGACGTGGTCTCAAGACCCGGCGATCTGGTGGCCCGCTTCGGCGGTGAGGAGTTCGCGGTCGTGCTCCCGAATACCGCGGCTTCCGGCGCCTATCAGGTGGCGCAGGAGATTTGCGCGGCCATGCGCAACCGCCAGCTTCCGCACACCGGGAACCCCATCGGGGTAGTAACGATTTCGGCGGGTTGCGCCACGCTGGTTCCGCAACTGGGGCAGCACGCCGCGTCCCTCATCGACAGCGCGGATAAGGCGCTGTACGAGGCTAAGGGCAAGGGACGCAACTGCGCATGCGCGTATCAGTCCGGCGCCACAGATAATTCCGCTGAGGAAATCAATCAGGATCTGGTTGCATTGAAAACTGCGTGATGCAAAGGGGAGCGGCTTCGCTTGGCCAATCACCAACCTTTCGCAAGAGTGACCCGACCCGATTGCGCGAGACCGTGCATTCCACCTTTCCCGCAAAACAAACGCAAATGAATGG
>CAVXOO010000018.1:0-8805 GCA_963762945.1 uncultured Acidobacteriaceae bacterium
TTTTTTTTCCTCTACTCGTCGTTACGTATTGTTCTCTGCAAGACGGGCGAAATCTGCTTCCCGGTCTTCGAGCGGATTGAAACCGACCGATGCCTCCCGATCAGAAAGCGAGATCACGATGACGCGATGGCTCAAGTCGGTGCGCAGCCGTTTCTCCTCAGCCGCGATTGCGCGGAGGAGAAACGGCGTCGCATCGCCGTGGAGGTCGAGAAAAAAGAATCCGCGCCCTGCGGCAATATCCTGGAGACAGAGCGACTTCAAAAACGAGCTCTTGCCGGTGCCGGTTTTGCCGATCACGCCGATGTGCATGGTCCGGCGCGTTTGGCTGATCGACACCTTCTGATTCGTGACCCGATCTTCGACAACGCGGTGGCCGAGAAGCGTTCCACCGCGAGAGTCACGCTCCTGCGACCGGCGGCGTATCTGGAGCCGGTTCCACCAGCCTACGATGAGTTCTTCGAGAAAGTTCAACATGGCGTGAGTATGGGAGGAGGGTGTACAGAATCGGTAACAAGATGGGCAGGCCGATCTACCGCGATCACGAAAATTCAACAGCTTACGCCGCCAATTAACGTGCGAGATTTTTGTTGACCCGTTTTCAGCGGATGTCAGAAATTCGTAATGAGCAATTCGTGAAACCTGCGGCCGGCGACCTTCTGTGCGGTATAGGGCATCTCGATCCCGCGCATGCGGAACGGCCCGAAAATCTCCCGGACCGGCGGCACGTCGTTGAGCGACAGCACGAACTTCCCGTCGATCTTCCCCAGGCGCTCGGCGAGGTGCCGGAAATCTTCCGGCACGAAATTGAACTTGTAATGCTTCATGCCGTAGTAGGGCGGGTCCGCAAAGAAACACGTTTCCTTGCTGTCGTACTTAGCGAGCACCTTTTCGTACGGAAGGCATTCGAGCCACACCCGGGCAAGCCGGTGATGCGTCTCCTCGATCAGCTCCGGCAGGCGTTCGGGATTGAGGCCTGGAGGATTGACAATCCCGGTGCGGAAGTTCTGCTTCGTCACGCGCCCCGCGTAGCTCGTCTTTTGCAAGAACAAAAAACGCGCAGCCCGTTGCACATCCGTGAGCGATTCCGGGTCCGTCGCCTTGAGCAACTCGTAGCACTTGCGGCTCACAATGGTGAAGCGCATGTAGCGGATCAGCTCCTCGTAATGGCGCTGGACGACGCGATAGAAGCCAATGAGCTCCCCGTCTAAGTCGTTGAGGATTTCAACCGGCGATTTTTCCTTGGCGAAAAATACCTGAGCGCCGCCCGCGAAGATTTCCGCGAACGTGCGATGTTTGGGCAATAGCGCGACGATCTGCTTCGCGACGGCACGCTTACCGCCGATATACGCAAGGGGGCCTCGCATGAAAGAGGAGTGAGTGAGTTCGGTAGAGTGTTCACGGCGCTTCGCATCGACCTTTTATATTGCGAAGCGTGCCCTCATCCTACGCGCCCGGCGCGGGAAATATAGGGGTAGAAAATTGCGCAGGATGCGCAGTTTGCTGATTTCCCCCTTGAAAATACTGTTGCCGGGATCGGAAAAGGGTGGGCCGCTCGTGCATAGGAGCGCGGGTGGAAGGTGGAGCTCGCGACGAACGCGGCACCAACCAGCGCCTTCGCCCTTTCGTGCGGCTGGCACCCGCCGAGCGGCCCAGCGTGAATCCTACCCCGTGAGCACATAAACTCTAGTCCCATCATTTTGTGTTCGGTGCGCGGTTTCAGATGACGTTGTGCGTAGCACGCAACTTTCTACCCCTACACGTGGATTTCTTCTCGGTGCATACTCATGCGCATGGAAAAGATGCGTCGGGACCAGTCACCGGAGATCGATGTGGAATTTCAAAAGGGATGCCCACTTTGTGAGCACAGCGATCCTGAACTCGAACGGGATTTACAGGCATTTGCTCAATTGCTCTTCGACGTTTTTCTATCCAGGCATCAAAACAGCGCGCAACTGGGCACGTTGCACGGCATTGACAAAGAACAGCCTGAGCCTACAGTGAAGGAAAGGTCGAACAAACCAATCAACACAAATTAAATGAATGCAGTTATCTACTGCCGCGTCTCATCGAAAGAGCAAGTTGACGGAACGAGCCTGGAATCGCAGGAGCTTGCCTGCAAGGAATACGCTGCGCGCAGCAGCCTGAACGTCGTGCGGACATTCATCGAACGTGGCGAGTCCGCCAAGTTTGCCGACAGGCCGCAGCTTCTCGAAATGCTCTCGTTCTCGAAGGACCGGGGACACAAGATCGAACAATTGCTCGTTTGGAAGGTGGACCGGCTCGCACGCAATGTTGGCGACCACTTCAACATCAAGGCGGCACTCGGTAAATATGGTGTTCGCGTGGTTTCGGTCACCGAGCCTATCGATGCGAAGCCTGAAGGAAAACTACTCGAAACCATCCTTGCCGGATTCGCGCAATTTGACAACGACATTCGAGCTGCTCGCTGTATCCAAGGGATGCGCCGGAAAATTCAGGAAGGTCTGTTTCCGTGGGGAGCACCACTGGGCTACAAGAGCGCCAACCGGCCGGGGAGCAAGAAAACGCTGCCCGATGTCCCCGATTACCCCGTGTTCGGCATCATTCAAAAGGGACTCGAGGAATTCGCCGTCGGTGGTCTGACAAAGGCCCAACTCATGAGAGTCCTCACCGAACGAGGTCTCCGGACGAAGCGCGGCAAGCCGCTTACCAACCAAGCCATCGATTGGCTGCTTGCAGATTCTTTCTATGCAGGAATCGTGCGTGATCCTTGGTCAGGCGAGGAGTTTCAAGGGAAACACATCCCGGCAATCAGTCAAGAAACCTTTCGCAAGATTCAACGAGTCATCGCCGGGCGGGGCCGCTCTGTTCCACATCTGGCCGTACGCGACGAATTTCCGTTACGGACCTTCGCTCGGTGCGGCAATTGCGAAGCCACGCTCACAGGATCGTTCTCCCGTGGGCGGTCCGCGCGATACCCGTACTACCGCTGCTTTCGACGCGGATGCGATGCGCAGGCGAGCTATCCTCTGGCAGAAGTCCACCGCGAATTTGCGGGTTTTCTGAATGCTCTGAGCCTCGACAATCACACCTTTGCACACCTGAAGGATTCAGTGCGCCGTATTGGAGAATCCTGGGGGCAGGAGCGTTACGTTGAGCAGGAACACCGTGAAGCCGAGGCGAAGCGCGCCAATGATCGGTTCCAGCAGTTGCTGCGTCTGAAGATGGACGACCTCATTACTGATGAGGAATTCAAAACCCAGCGGGCCAAACTCTCACTTGCGAGCGTCGCTCCTAAAAGCCAGCCGAGCGAAAACGGTTCCACTCTCGATGAGGTAATGGCTAATCTCGACGCGATCAGATCTCCACTGACGGACCTCCATAGCTTTTGGTCGTCGCTGAATGTAGAAAGCCAGCAGCGGTTCCAACTGCTCACCTTGCCGGTGGGTTTTGTAGTCGGCCGAGTTGGAACCGCCCGGAGAGGCCATTTCTTCTCACTTTTCCGCTCATCTCTACCCGCTGAATCCTGTTTGGTGCCCCCCGTAGGGGAAAGTTGGAACCAATTGAGTGAAGAAATCGGCGGATTGGCAGTGCTCCTTCGGGAATCCTGTAGATCAATGTAGATTCCTGTTGGAAAGAATGTCGCACCGCGCCATTGCGCTGGCGCGGTGCGACATTGACGCGATCAGAGCTTCGTTCTATAAGGATAGGGCTCCTTCATGAATAGTCAATTTGAGGTGTTTAAGAAAAGATCGAAACGATAACTAACACATACAACACATGAATAAACCATTAGAGATTTCGATAGCGGAATGGAATGAGATTATGCGAGTGCCGGAGGTCAAAGAGGCTTGGGGAATCGAGGATGACTTAAATCCAGAGGATTTTGCCGAGATGGTCTACGGCGTGAAGTTCAACTACCATAGCGGAAGCCCTGGCTACGTCGGAGATCTGTACATCTTGCAGGGTGACGTGTTGACGGGTGATTCTCCGTTTCTTCTAATCAGAGACAGAAATAAATCGTTAGTCATGGCATACGATTAACCAACTCCGAAAAATTACACGAACGGAAGTGTTGGCCCTCGGATCAATGGTGATTCGATGATTGAGCCCTCTGGTCGGCCCCACACGTCGTGGCGGACGGATCATTCGTCTATACGTCACCGTGGGGCCGACCGGAGGACTCAATCGATCCTCAATGTTTGCCGCATCCACTATTCCCCAACTGATGCTCGTGGTATGCCACGGCTCCCGCCAAAGCATCGAAGAGGGCCATCCGAGAATCCTCCTTTTCCCAGATTTTCCGCTCCGGGGGCAGTTTCCAGGCAATCTCAGGGAACGTTTGCCCGAGAAGCAAGGCGATTTCTCGTTTTGCCTTGGCATCACACGGCGCGAACGCTGCGCGTATCACTGTTCGGGGCAAGGTCTCGACCGGAATCGAGCGAGATGATGCCACAGCGTGAAGCGCCCTCGTGATCGAACGTACTGCCGGTACGCCTTCATTAGCCTTTGTGCCTGGCAAGACAAGCACGACGTGCGAAGGATTTATCCGCGCTAAGAGGTTTTCCAGGCGAGTTTTTGCGGACTTCAGCTCGGCTGCGGCTTTCCGCTGGTAAAAGATCATTCCCCAGTCAAGGAGGCAGCGCTGTGCGTCCAACTCCGCAAAGCCCAGCCAGCGCGCTCGTATGGCGATGCCGAGCAGTTTTCCATCAGGCATGTTCGGGAAGATCAAATAATAATCCCTGATCCACGTTTGCGCGTTCCCACGCCCATTCCATTTTGCGCGCAACCATGGCCCCTATTCGACCTTTCGCAGTGCTCTGACCGCACTCCTCAATCAGCGCGGCCAAACGGTCTTCTACTTCTTTCCTGATTTCCTCGAACAGCCCAGGAAACAGCTTTTGAATAGGCACGCGGTACAGAGCTTGGTACCCGAGCGCCGCACGCAGGGAGGGAAGGGAACTCAGCCGCTCATGGCGCGAAACCTCGCCGCCATGTCCATACCCGACAATTCGGGCAATTTCATCGAGTTTCATGCCGGAACGCTTGCGATGAGAGCGAAGGAGACTCGCAGAGTGCGTCATTTTGTAAAAGAACTATTTGTTTGTTCGACTTTTCCTAATTCTAGCCGATGGAACGCCGCTGAATAGGGGTAGAAAATTGTGCTGTGTGCTCGCTTTGGCGGTCCTGAATGATGCTGGACAACGGAGTCTGCGGCCTGCCACTCGGTAAATCGCTGTAATCCACAATGCGATTGTGAATATGATTGGGAGTGCATGGGGATTTTCTGTGGCCGCAGGTGCATGTGAGATCGGCCGTTTAGATGGGGGCCGCCGAGGTACCCCAAATTTCGCCGGCTCCGATTCATAAATAGTGATCAAAATGAGACGGGCGTTCTTTAGGCTATGTGCCGAGGCCAGCGAAAGGACATGCAAGTCGTCGAAGGGACAGCTGGATAATTCTTTCGGCGGTCCTTTGATAATCTACTGCAGCCGGTGTTCCCACCGGATATCCGCGCGCAGTCTGTACAGCGCTCGCCTGCTTCCCTCGGCATTGAATGAACGAAGCACGTCGCATGGATCGCACGTCAATCCTGCTTTTGCGAATGTGGAGGCCATCGCTTGTCGAATACGCTGGACCAGAACTTTGACCGTCGCAACGCGAACCTTCGTGGTCTGCCTTATTCCGCTATTCAATCCGTGCGCACGGTAAAACCAGCCGTTGAGTGTGGAGGCGATTTGGAATGCATCCAGCGCAATAGACCGGTTCTCGGCCAGACAATTGAACGTAAACCGTGCGCTCAGGGCAAGCGGCAGTTGATAGAAGTCACCGTTTTGAATAAGTTTAATGGCGGCGATCTCCTCTCCAGGAGCGCAGGAGCCTCGCGAGAACCGATGCTGGACGCGAAAGCACGGTCCCGCGCGCTCAATTTTGGCAATTTCGATGAGCTGAAGCTCGATAGCTTCTAGAAGCATGGCAAATTGGCTAATGCGCACATACCGTACGCCAAACTTTGTGAGATCCAAGACGAAGTCAGGATTGCGTTGGGCCGCAGAGAAGCAAAGAATGCGACAAGGCGCACCCGACATGCAGATCGCGGACTGAATCCTCCGAACTGTCTCAATTTTGTCTTCGCCGCCATCGGTGACATCGAGCAGCACCAAATCGGCAGACATGAGTTCCGATCCCATCGGGGGTGTGCGTGAATGCGGAAGGCTTTTCGTTGCGGCCTTATATTCTGACGCTGCGATGGCCGCGAGCGCCTCATTGGACAGATTGAGGCATAGCAAAGTACCGGCCGAGGCAGGGACTAACAAAGACGTCGTTTCCATCATTGCGAATCTCTCAGGGACCGAGTGTTTTGAGCGCGCTTTATGATCGAAGTCGACAGTCGTCGATCAGACTCCATCATTCGGTATCTCCAGTAGAATCTTACGGATATTTGGTTCTAGAAGATGAATCCGGCGATTTATCTCTCTGATGATTTCAGGGCCCGGAAGTCCCCCGGTCAAAATCAGGACCGGACCGGAGTTGTCTTCTGGTTCCAGGATTTCGGCTTTTAAGCCGAATCCTCCACAAATAGCTGCGATTTCCATAATATGAATTTTGCCCATTGTCACCCTCTCTCCATTGACATTCAACTTTAACATGTTAATGTTATATCAGCATGCGTGAAAACGCCATACAAAAAATTGATCGTCAACTGGTTCAGACATGCAGGCTGTTTTACGAGCAGCGGCTATCGAAATCAGAGATTGCTCGACGCCAGCAACTCTCTGTCACACATGTGAATCGGCTCCTACTGGAGGGTCAACGTCTGGGCTTTGTAGAGATTAGGGTTGTCGGACCACGTCTCAAGTCTCTCGAGCTCGAACTTCTTTCAAAATACGATTTGAAGGAGGTGCGCATAGTCTCGAGTGCGGATGATCCTGGCGCGACACTTGTTGAAATGGGAAAACAAGGCGCTGCATTATTCGAAGAGCTTGTTGCCTCGGGCAGTCGCATAGGCGTGAGCAGCGGACGCACGCTGTTCGAACTTGTCTCCCGTATTCCGGAGAAATCGCGAAATATCTCTGTTTATCCGCTCAACGTCATTCACGAAAGCTCGACCAGAGTCACTGGAGTGAGTGCAAACACATCGGCCACAATCCTTTGGTTCAGGAGCAGACCAACCGCAGTTGCTCACCGCGTCGAGCTATTCTTCCCTGACGGTGTTCGCGGACCGGCTCCCCAATTTGTTCGTCAAATGCAGCAAGATCCTTCGATCCGAAACGTGCGTGCTGCCCTTGATGATCTTGACATTTATCTCTTGGGGGCTGGAGAAGTAGGGCAGGAATCCCGATTTTGGACGTTACAAGCTCGAAGCGGATCGCAGATCGCCTATGAACATCGCTGCCCTATCGTTGGAGATGTTGCATTCAACGCCCTGACTGAGCAAGGCGAATACGTGGCTACTGACGCCGAGGAGATGCTCTTTCATGTGGATTTGGAACAACTGAAGAAGTCCGCCAAGTCCCACGACAAATCTGTTGTTCTTATAGCCGGAGGAATGAACAAATCGAAGATTATCCGAGCTGCGATTAAGGCTCGACTCTGCAATATGCTCGTCACAGATTCGGATGTCGCTGAATATTTGATCGATGAGGAAGCTGAACAACCTGATGCCACGAAGTTGATGTGTTGACGCTAACGAGGAGGCCCTACGTGACAGTCGATGTCTTCGGATTCGGTCCACCAATACTCCCATATCGTTATGATCGGAGAACGCGTCAGGAGAGCGGAATGCGATTGGTAGACCGCACTCCTTCTGAAACTTCCCTCATATCAATCGGTGATTGTCCCTTCGGACTGCTGATATACGATTTTGACGAAAGGGATTTGTTTCAACGGGGACTGGCCGCAATTCGTCGTGAGGAACTGCGGCAAAAGTGTTTTAGTTCGCCCTCCACGGTAGTGAACGGTTCTTGTGAGATTGGGAGTCAATCAACGCGAATGAGTTTTGATCCTTATTCACATCCGGATCCAATACAACTCCTGAAGAAACTGCTCTGTCGAGCGTTTGGGTATGAACAGTTACATCTTGAAGCTGAACGGTTGTTTTCGCGCGATCCGCTCGTCAATTACGATGGGATTTCTCTCGGGAAATTGCATAGGATCATTGAGGATGCCAGGGCCATCCATGTCTCGAAGATTATGGCCCACAACACCGGTGATGATTTCCTGTTCTCCCCCGGTCGGCCTTTCCAACCCGGTAGCTCGGATGGATCGAGCATACGGGTACCACCATCGACCACGGGCCGTGTTGCATCCGGTCGGTGGGCGCCATGGCCATCGTCCATCGGCTCGTTGAAGGCTTTTGTGCCCCCCGGCGGCGGAAGAAGGCTCCGAGTCAAAATTAGTGGCCCCGCCATTGGCGGAGTCCCGGACTGCCTCGGCGACCGGTGCGTCAGCCACCTCTTCATACCGCAAATGGACATGCCCGATTTCCAGCACGTCGCCAGGATTCGAGGACACCTTTTGCTCCCTTACGTCGGCAACTCATCGATCAAGGGATACATCGCCGTGGCAGGTTTGTTCTGGGCCATCAACCCCAGCATGGACTTGCTGCTGGGCCTGGAGTATTACACCCTGCGCGGGTTCGCTCCCAAAGTCCAGTTCCGCATGCAGCCCAGCGAACGCACCAAGCTGACCTTGAACTACTTCGAGGTGAACGACAAGGACAAGGTGGTGAGCGATCGCGCCCCCGGTCGAAGCATCAAGGCGGTGGGGGACACCACCGATCTGCCCTACGGCATTCGGGGCGTGGCCGATGTGGATTACGTGTCT
>CAVXOO010000019.1:0-6786 GCA_963762945.1 uncultured Acidobacteriaceae bacterium
AATACCTGGGAAACGCTAGGAAATACTTCCAGAACCTTACCCACAATGCCGTTCGCGGTAATTACTGCAAAATCCCGCTTGATGCCATCGTTCGTGCCCTTATCGATATAAATGATTCGCGAAAGATCGCTGCCGCCGGATCCGATAACTTGCGCGGGTACGGTTTTAGCGACGAACTGCTCGCGAAAACCCAGCAACTGCTGCAAGCGGTGTGCCTGATCGGCGTCTTCGTTCAGCCGCACCTGCTGCAGGCGCATTTGCTCGATCTGCTGTTTGAGCTGGCGGTTTTCCGCGCGCACTCCACGCAGGTAAAAATAGTTATGCCAGAGGTTAGTACTGCTGTTCTGCGCCCAGACCAGGACACGCTCGAACGGGGTAATCGTATCCACTGCCCAGATGCGGATCAGACGGTCTGCTCGGGCGAATCGCCGCTGCGTTTCACTTGTACCGCAAGTCCCAGCACCTGCAGAAACAAAACGCCCACCAGGATGGTTAGATTGCGGTAGCCGCAGCGGAACTTCCTTCCAGATGGCCGGTCACATCTCGGAGCACAATCATCGTCCCAACGGAAAAATCTATATCATCTCTCGCGGAGTTCTGCGCATTTCAGATACCGGCAAAGAGAGCGACGCCAGGACCATTACCCATGCCAGTAAATACGAGGGCTATTTCATGCTTGGCTTCGGCGCCAGCGGCAGCGAGCTTCAGGATAAGTGGGATATCAAGTATCTCGGTCAGGAAAAAGTTAACGGCGTTTTAACAGACAAGCTGGAGTTGGTGGCGAAAGATCCGGCGGTGCGCAAGAACATTGCCAAGGTCACGGTGTGGATGGACACGCCGCGGGCTATCAGCCTCAAAGTGATCTTCGATGAAGGCGAAGGGCAATCCTACGTCTGCCACTACACCGACATCAAGGTGAATCAACCCTTGCCGAAGACCGCCTTCAGCTTCGACAAATAGGTGCAATCGGTCAGCGGCTCGATCAGGTGCGAAATCGCCACCCCGCCCAGCGCTAAGAGCATCGGGAAGCATTCCAGTGTGTAGCGCGTCTCGGGCGCTGCAATGGTCGAAAGCAGGGCGCAGCGCAGCAGCAGGTAAGCGAGCAGCGCGCCCCAGAAGCGCGGCCGCATGAGCAAACCCGCGATCGCCAGCAGCAGATAAAGCGCATTCAACCCCGCGTAGGCCCAACTGAATTCGGTTTCCGCGTGATGATTCTCGTAGACCCACCAGTCGAGATCGATGGGCAGGTTCTCAATGCGCGGACGCAGGCTCATGTCGGCAACGCGGCCCAGCGGCAGCCACAAATAGTAGCGCAGCGGGTGCGCGGCGATACGTTCCTGGGCCAGCCGCTCGAAAGCCGCGTCGATTTGCGGGGTCAGTTCCATGCCGTGCGCGTTGTAATTGCCGGCGAGCGCCACGGTCTCCGTATACTCGGCCGGCGTGTCGAAGGCGCGGCCCGGCAACGCGCTCACGTCGAGCTTGTCACCCGGCACGTTCCAATAGATGTCGTAGGTCGAGTTGAAATCCAGGCACCAGCTCTTTACCCAGCGCTGCCAACCTGGATTGGTTCTCTCGCCGGGATCGTTTGCCATCCGCGGCGCCAGCGGCTCAACCACGTGAAAGACGCGCCAGTTGCGTCCGGTCCAAATGGCGAAGGGCATGAGCGCCAGCAGCGCGCAAATTGCGGCCATGCGGACGAGCTCTTTTATTGGTCTTGGACGAGAGCGTAGGGAGGATGAGGTTCGCCTGCGATAGGCGAGAAAAATCGCCGGAACAAACGCAATCGCCGCGAGCGCACCATCGGGGCGCAGCAGCGTCGCGCCCGTCACCGCGAAGGTAAACCACAGCGCATGGACCCAGCGCCGATCGTCATAAAACCGCACCATGGACCACATGGCCAGCGCCAGCATAAAGAGCGTGAGCGACTCGGCAAGCGGCAAGATCGCGTAGGAAGCAGTGAAGGGACAGAGCGCGGCCAGCCAGAGAGCGGTGCGCGCCGCGGCTGGCCCGTGCGTGGGGACAATCCGCCGCACAAAGTCCGCCACCAGCAGGCAGGCGAGCAAGTCGAGCCCGATTTGTATGCATGCCGCGGCAAAGTAGTTCTCCATGCCGAAAAGTTTGAAGCAAAGCGCGAGAAAAAGGGGATAGCCAGGCAGCCGGATCAGCGTCGGAACCAACTGCCCGTCATTGCCAGTCAGGGCGAACCGGCCGTGCAAGAGGAGATTCTTCCCCAGGTCGCCGTAAATCAGCATGTCGCCGTTGACGTAGAAGAGTTTTGCGAGCATCCACAGACGCAGCGCCAGGCCCGCCGCCAGGGGAAGCGCCACGGGCAGGGCCCGGCGCATGCGCCCCGCCGCCACGTCGATCGATTGACTCTGTCGTCCGGCTTCCATACGATTCGTACTGTATAGCCTACGGCATTTCCCGGAGATTGCGCGCCTTGCCGATGTGGGGTGAGGCCGCCGTCCGCGGGGTGCTGTAGATTTTTTCGCGCGATTTTCGCGCCGGAGACCGCAAAACCGCTCATGCCCGACCGGCAAATCTTTTTCGACCCGCAGCGCAAACGTTGGAAGCGTTTGCGCCGCATTCTGGATATAACCGCCGTGGTGTCCACGCTGGTGGTTGCCGGCTTCATCTTCAATGTGCTGCGCGGCCAGCGTCTTCCTGAACTCCTGCTTCCGCTTCCCAAGCACAACTACAAGGCATTGCCCGACCCTGCGACGCTGCACAACGGCAAGAACCAACGCCCCGCCCGCCGCCATTCCAACAAGCGGCCTTCCGATATCGCCCTGAACACCGGCGAAGGTTTGCGCGCCGCCTATTACGTGCAGGACGACGCGGCCAGCTACTCCTCGCTCAAGGAGCACGTGCACCAGATCGACATGCTCTTTCCCCAGTGGCTGCACGTGGACTCGCCCGAGGGCGCGCTGATGATGATGTCGAGCGACAACCTGCGGGAGACCCCGGCGATCGAAGGCGCCACGGTGCACGATCCCGACGACCTGAACAAAGTGAAGCGCGTGATTCAGGCGGCCCATACCGACACGGAAATCTTTCCCGCCCTCAACAACTTCAATCCGCACACGCAGGAGTGGGACACAGGCGTCGGCCAAGTGCTCCAGGACCCACAGAAGAGTGCGGCGTTTCTTGAGCAGATCATGCGCTTTCTCGCCGCTTATCCCGTCTATCGCGGCCTTTCTTTCGATATCGAAAGCATTCCCGACGACGACGAGGCAGCCTATCTCGATTTCGTCCAGGCGCTCTACCGCGAGATGCACGCGCGCAATCTGCGGCTCTACGTGAACGCCGCCGTGGCCACCAGCGACAACGACCTGAAGGCCATCGCCGCCAACTCCGACGGCATCATCCTGATGAACTACGACGAGCACCAGACCACCAGCGCTCCCGGCCCCGTGGCCAGCCAGTCTTGGTTCGTCGGCAATCTGGTCCGCGTGCTCAAAGTGGTGCCCAAAGACAAAATCATCTGCGGCGTGGGCAACTACGGATACGATTGGACGCTCTCCATTCCCAATCCCAAAGACCGCCATCACTCAAAGCCGCAGGTTCTCGATACCGAGAATCTCTCGGTCTCCGATGCCTGGGAGCGCGCCTCCGACGCCGACGCCGATCTCGATCTCGACTACGACACCCTCAATCCGCACTTCGAATACATCGACGAGGACGCGAATCAGCGCCACGTGGTCTGGTTTCTCGACGCCGTCTCGCTGCTGAACGAAATGCGCGCGGCGCGCGAACTCGGCCTGCAAACCTTCGCACTGTGGCGCCTGGGCGAGGAAGACAGCTCGCTCTGGAACATCTGGGACCACCCCAGCGGCCAGGATGCGTTCACGGCTCTCGGTACCGTGCAGCCCGGCCACGACGTGGACACCGAGGGTGAAGGCGATATTCTGCGCATCACCGGCCTGCCCCAGCCCGGCAAGCGCACTGTCGAAGTCGACACCGATGAGCCCGACCCCCGCAAGAAACTCGCCATCGACGAGCACATGGATGTCTATCCCCGCACCTACACCGTGGAGCAGTACGGCTACCATCCCAACGAGATTGCGCTCTCCTTCGACGACGGACCCGATCCCAAATGGACGCCGAAGATTCTCGATGTCCTCAAGCAGCATCACGCCACAGGCACGTTCATGCTCATCGGCGCTGAAGCCGCCGACAACATCAGCCTCATGCAGCGCGTCGTCCGCGAAGGCAACGAGATCGGCAATCACACCTGGACGCACCCCGACATCAGCGACATCTCTTCGCGCCAGCTCTATCTCGAGGTCAGCCTCACCGAGCGCCTCTTTGAAAGCAAGCTGGGCATTCAGCCGCTCTACTTCCGCCCGCCCTACGATATCGACGAAGAGCCCGACACCGACGACGAGGCCGAGCCCGCGTGGCGCATCCAGCAGGACGGCCTCACCATCATCGGCAGCAAGATCGACACCGACGATTGGGATCTGCATCCGCGCAAAACCACGGCCGAAATCGTTCAATCGGTTCTCAACCAGCTCGAAACCATGAAAACCAAGCCGCAGTTCCGCGGCTCCATCGTCCTCTTGCACGATGGCGGCGGCGACCGCTCTGCCACCGTGGCCGCGCTCGGGCCACTCATCGACGCCCTGCGCGCCCACGGCTACACCATCGTTCCCGTCTCCGCGCTCATGGGCAAAACCACCGCCCAGGTCATGCCGCCGCTCACCTTCTGGCAGCGCATGCGCACCGTTCCCGATTCCCTCGCCTTCTCCGCCCTCGACCTGATCGGCAACTTTATCGTCATGGTCTTCTTCGTGGGCGACGTGCTGATGAGTGCGCGCCTTATCGTCGTCGGCGTCTTCGCCGTCATCGACCGCCTCCGCCGCCCGCGCAACCCCGCCTCGCCGGATTTCGCGCCGCCCGTCGCCGTCCTCATCCCCGCCTACAACGAAGAAACCGTCATCGTGCGCACCATCCGCTCGGTGCTCAACTCCGACTACAAGAATCTCCGCGTCATCGTCATCGACGACGGCTCAAGCGACCGCACTGCCGAAGTGGCCGCCGCCGCTTATGCGCGCGAGATCGCCACTGGCCGCGTGCAGGTACTCACCAAACCCAATGGCGGCAAGGCCGCCGCCCTCAACTACGCCCTTGATCGCCTCGACGAAGATATCTACGTCGGCATCGACGCCGACACCGTCATCGCCGCCGACGCCATCTCCAAGCTCATTCCCCACTTCCAGAATCCCTCGATCGGCGCCATCGCCGGCAACGCAAAAGTCGGCAACCGCGTCAATCTCTGGACCCGCTGGCAGGCCCTCGAATATATCACCAGCCAGAACTTCGAGCGCCGCGCCCTCGATCTCTTTCACGTCATCACCGTGGTTCCCGGCGCTATCGGCGCATGGCGCACCGCGCCCGTCAAGGCCGCCGGCGGCTATCCCGTCAACACCGTCGCCGAAGACGCCGACCTCACCATGAGCCTGCTTGAATCCGGCTGGCAGGTCGACTACGAAGATCGCGCACTGGCCTTCACCGAGGCGCCTATCGATGCCAAGGGTCTAATGCGCCAGCGCTTCCGCTGGTCCTTTGGCACCCTGCAGGCGGTCTGGAAACATCGCGCCGCCTTTGTGCGCAACAAGGCCATGGGCCTTTTCGCCCTGCCCAACATTCTCATCTTCCAGATGTTCCTGCCCCTGGTTTCGCCCTTCATCGACATGATGTTCCTGGCCGGCGTCGTAAACTTCTTCGTCGATCGCCACTACCACCCCGAAGCCGCCTCGGCCGCGAGCTTCGAAAAGCTTATCGTCTACTTCCTCGGCTTCCTCGTCATCGATTTCATTACCTCGTCGGCGGCCTTCAGCCTGGAGCGCCGTCATCCCGCAAACAAGGGCGACGGCTGGCTCCTCTTCCATATTTGGTTGCAGCGCTTCGCCTATCGCCAGGTCTTTTCCATCGTGCTCTTCAAGACCCTCAAGCGCGCCATCGACGGCAAGCCCTTCAACTGGGACAAGCTCGACCGCACTGCCAAAATGAGCAAGCAAACCGAAGCCTTGACCGCGGTCGCGCCGTGAGAACAGTGGACAGTGAACAGTGGTCAGTGAACAGCGGCAAGCGCGGTGAATCGAAATCCCGCATCACAATGAAATTGCCATCCTGAGCGAAGCGGAGTGTAGCGGGGTTACGGCAGCTCTATACGCATTCAGGCGCTGTTCCGCCAGAGCAGCGCTTGAACGCTTGCCAAAGAATTTGCTTGACGCTTGAGCGGCGACCGGTCGAGAATTAGTTCAGGTCAGTCAAGGATTCCTTCCCTCCCCGAAAAAAAAAATCAATAAAGCAAATTTATATTTTTTGAAAATCTTACAGTAAGTTTACAAACAGGCTGGAAAATTATTATATATAGTATAAAAGCAATGATGGTTAAAGGAAACCTGGCGGCAAAGAAATGATACAAAAAAGCATCCTTAACTAAACATCTCTCCGTATTCTCCCTGTTTTCTCTGCGAACTCTGCTGTTAAATTTGATTTCGCAAGAAATCTATTCCAATATTCCATTTTCAATAAGGCGGCTTTCTCTTGAAATATGATATATCGCTTTTAACATTTAGCTCGCCAGAATTTCGTTAAAATGGTGGGTACAGCCCCGAAATTCATGTGAACCTTTACTTTTTCACGCATGGATTTTCAAATGTCATGCGTGACATTTCAAATGTCCGTGAGTAATTGAAAATTTCATGCGTGCTTTTACTAATTTCTCGCATGACATTTCAAATTTCTCTCAACCTTCAATTAATTCATGCGTGACTT